>JAQBPS010000277.1 GCA_028287415.1 Bacillota bacterium
TGCGGGAAGAGGTTGAAGCGCTGGAAGACCATGCCCATGCGGGTGCGCTGGCGGTCAAGCTCGTGCTCCGGCAGGGGGCGCAGCTTGCCGTCGACGAGCCGCTGGCCGACCTCCTCACCCTTAAAGAGCACCCGTCCCGCCGTGGGCCGCTCCAGGTAGTTCATGCAGCGGAGGAGCGTGGACTTGCCCGAACCGGAAGGGCCGATCACGACGACCACTTCACCCTGATGAATATCCAGGTTGATGCCCTTCAGGACCTCCAGGCTGCCGAACTGCTTGTGGAGATCCTGGATCTGCAGAATCGGCTGTGCCACTACTCTCTCGCCTCCAACTTCTTTTCGAGATAACCGGCCAGGCTCGTCAGCGCCACGGTCACGATCAAGTAGCCAACAGCAGTCCAGACGAATGTCTGTGCGACCTTGAATGTACTGGACACAAACTGCTGGCTGATCTTCATCAGTTCCAGAATGCTGACGGCGGAGGCCAGCGATGTGTCCTTCGTCAACGCTGCGAACTCGTTCACCATGGGTGGCAGCAGGCGACGATACGTCTGTGGCACTACCACCCGACGCATGGCCAGGCCATAGCTCATCCCCAGGGAACGGGCGGCCTCCATCTGACCCTTGTCGATAGACTGAACCCCCGCACGGATGATCTCACCAATGTACGCGCCCGAATTCAGGCTCAGGGCGATCGCCGCCGTTGGAAAGGCGGGCAGCGTGATGCCCATCTGGGGCAGGGCCATGTAAAAGAACACGATCTGAAGCAGCAGCGGCGTGCCACGGAAGAGGGTGACGTAGCCCGCCGCAATCGCCGTTAGAATTCTGTTCTTCGAAATCCGCATAAGTGCAATCAGCAGGCCCATGAGGGTGCCGAAAATAGCGCTCGTAGCAGTCAGCGCCAGGGTCAGCTGCATGCCCTCCCACAGGCGCGGAAGGATCTTTACGGAGAACTGAATAAACTCATTCACGCCACTCTACCCTCCTCCGATAATAACCCGGCGGCAGTGTATATACACTGCCGCCGCCGGTTGCACCACATAAAATGAGGCTACTTGCCCAGCTGATAGTCGCCGAACCAGGTCTTCTGAATCTTGGCGTAGGTGCCATCGGCCTTCAGATCAGCCACAGCCTTGTCAATGGCCGCCTTCAGCTCGGGGTCCTCCTTGCGCACCGCAACGCCGATCGCCTCCGGACTGAGCGCCTCACCGGTGATCTTGAAAGTCGCGGCATCCTTCAGCGAGTAGTAAATGCCCACCGGCTGATCGATGACGACGACGTCGCCGCGCTTGTTCTTCAGTTCCAAGAACGCGTCGGTCGCACCCGGGAAGGAACGGATTTCCTTGATATCCTTGACCTTGTCCGCCTTGACCTTATTCACCCAGTCCTCCGAGGTGGTGCCGGCCTGCACCACGACGACCTTGCCGGCGAGATCGTTCTCCGTCTTCACTTCCGGGGAGCCGACGCGGGAGACGAAGACCTGTGACATCTTCGCGTACTCGACAAAGTCGACCTGTTGCTGCCGCTCCGGGGTGATGTTCATGGAGGACATGATCACGTCAAAGCGCTTGCTGATCAGGCCGGGGATGATGCCGTTCCAGTCGCTGACGACGAACTTCGCCTGCACGCCCAGCTTCTGGGCGACCGCCTTGGCCAAGTCGACGTCGAAGCCGACCGGCGTTGTGCCGTCCTTCTCGTCGATGGACTCCATGGGCGGATACGTCGTGTCAACAGCCACCAGCAGCGTCTTTGCATTCTTCACCCGGTCAAGGGAGTTAGCCGCCGTCGGCGTCGGGCCGGCAGGGGTGGTCGAACCGGGGGTCGACGGCGTGGCGCCGCCGCAAGCAGCCACCAGCGAGGTGACCGTCATCAGCATAATCGGCAGGAGTACGGAACGCTTCTTCATACGAGGGAGAGCCTCCTCTGTGGGCTTTGTTTGCAACAAACCGCCGACTCCAGCAAGTGTGAAATCGGGGTAGCCATTTTCCATCCATTCGCCGCTCGGCGCGCGTTACCTGCTAATTATAATCGTACGCCCCAAAAATTCCAGTAGTGAATTCTTCCAGGGACCAGCATTGGGGCCATGCCCTGGAAAACCATGGCGGACAAGGGCCCCCGGTAACGCGGTTGCACGGCCATGACGCGCAAAGGCCCGGTCGGACGAAACCCGACCGGGGTTGCGACCCATGAGACGATGCTTTGAAGCCCTACGGCTCTGGCTGCTCGTCAGGCATTTCCACCTGGGCCGCCAGCAGTTCCCGGGCCTGCTCAGCCAACTCCGGGGGCACCTTGAGGATCCACTCCCCATACGCCGCCGCGCCGAAGATCACCGGCATGGACTTGAGGCCCGTCGCCTTCACCGCCACGGGAAAGCCACTGGTCTCCAACAGGCCGCGGATCAGTTCCATCTCCACCTGCGCGACAGTCCGGAAGACCTCTTCCCAGTTGGCCTCATCATCCATGCCGGTCCCTCCCTCTCCCACCAGATGCACCGCCGGCTACTGCCCGCTCCAGGCGAAGCCCAGCTCAGCCACCAGACCCGGTCCCTCAAACGCCCAGGCAGCGTCAAACAGCTCCCGCAGCAGGTACTGATGTTTGCCCGCGTTGCCCGGGTTGCCCATCGGTGCGCCCTCCGGGTGCCGCACCACCACCGCACGGGGCACCCCCACCGCCTCCAGCAGTTCCCGGCTGGTGCCCAGCACAACGGTCGGCACGCCTGCCAGCTCAATCGCCCGCGCCACCAGACCCGCCGTCTGGTGGCCAACGAGCCCGGCAGCCACCACCAACGCCACGTCGGCGCCCATCCGCTTCATGCGGTAAGCCACGCTCGGGGCATAGTTCGCGAGCAGGCTGGTGGGGCGGGTGATCTGGCCCATAAAACTATATGCAAAGGGTGCGACCGATCCCACATAACCGCTGTCCACCAGCTGGTACAGCCGCTCCAGCGGGAAGATCACGTTGATGTCCTCCCGGGCATAGCGGCTGTTCGCCGCGGTCTCGGCGATGTCCAGGTCATCGTTGACGACGACCGAGGGAAACTCCCGGAAGGAGGCGTCGCCGTACGGGTTTTCGGTCTCAAAGGCCTGGTGCAGCCCTTTTTTGAGATAGACGCCGCCGGTGCTCACCAGGGCGACCTTGGCGCTGCTCACTGGCGTATGCCACGGCGCCCAGGGCACGAACTCGTTGTGCACGAGTTCAAATTGCGGATCCCACTGGCTCCGGACGGAGTCGATCAGTTGTGCGATAGCTTCCGACATTTACCAGACGCTCCTCTGTCCGAGATCGCCGGCCCCGGCGAGCGGGGTCAGCCAAGTTTATCCTATCACAGCTGGGAAAGCTCAGCCAACCTTACCAGGAGATGCTCCCGGGTATTGCGGCCGGGCTCCTCCAGCACCTCGTCGAGCAGTTGCCCAAGCACCTGGCCGACATACGGCCCGGGCGGGCGCCCGAAAACCGCCAGGACGTCCTCGCCGGTGACGGCCAGATCAGTCACCTTGAGCGCCGCGTCCTCGGCCAGGACCCGCTCGACCTGCTGCAACAGGTAGACGGTCTCCGGGCTGAGGTCGCCCTCCCGCTTGCCGGATGCCAGCCGGTCGGCCCGCCGCACCTGGATCAGGTCATGCATGTGTTCCAGCCCGATCCGCCCGATCATGCGGCGGATGGCGGAGTCACTCACGGGGCCATCCATATGCAGGTCCATGTGATACCGAACAAGGTGGACCACCCGCCGCCGAGTTTCGTTCTCAAAGCGGAGCCGCTCCAGCAACACCGACGCCATCTCCGCACCGATCAGTTCATGCCGGTAAAAGTGCCGGTTTCCCTGCTCATCCGTCGAGAGGCTGCGCGGCTTGCCGATGTCGTGGAGCAGGGCGGCCAGCCGCAAGTGCAGCTCAGGCGGGACCAGGGCCAGGGCCATCAGGCAGTGCTCCCAGACGGGGTAGGCGTGGTACTGGTTCTGCGCCATGCCCACGCCCGCAAGCAGTTCCGGAGCAAACCGCTCGAGCAGACCGAGTGCGCGCAGCTGCTCCAGGCCCGCCGCCGGGCGATCGGTCACCAGCAGGCGGGCAAACTCGGCGCCGACCCGCTCGGGCGCCACGGTGTCGAGGAGGGGTGCCAACGACGTGATCGCCTCCTCCAGGGCGGGGTCCAGCGCAAAGTCAAGCTGTGCGGCAAGGCGCACCGCACGCAGCATGCGCAGCGGGTCCTCCCGCAGCCGCTCGCCCGGGTCCAGACAGGCCCGCACCACGCCCCGGGCCAGATCCGCCTGGCCCCCCAGCGGGTCATGGAGCGTTACGTCCATCCCCAGCGCCATCGCATTGATCGTGAAGTCCCGCCGGCCGAGGTCGCCCAGCAGGTCCGGCGCCCGATAAGGCGTGACCTCATAGGCGGCGCCCTCCCGGGGGATCAGGACGGTGTTGCCGCCCCGGGCGGCGCCCATCAGCCGCCCCTCAGGGAACATGGCCAGGATCGCCTCAGGACCGGCGCTGGTGACGATGTCCCAGTCCCTGGGGGCGACGTCCAGCAACAGGTCCCGCACGCAGCCGCCCACCAGCCCCACCTCATGGCCGGCGTCGGCCAGGGCGCCCATGAGCGCCAGCGCCGCCGGCGGCAGCGCCCGCTCCAGGCGCCGGGCCAGGGCCATCCGCCCGGCCCAGAGCTTCAAGCGGCGCCCGAGCATGCTACCTGACCCCCGCAAACAGGTCGTGCATCATGCCGGCAGGCCGGGGCACGGCCGCATCCGCCAGATGCCAGCGGTCGTGCTCGAACCATTCCTTCATGAATGCCACGTCGTAGTGGCGGAATACCCGCTCGATCGACAGATGCTGTGTCCGGTGGCTCTGCAATGCCGCCACCACCGTCTCCACAACGCCGGGCGCCGAAATCTCCGCATTCGCCTGCTCGGGCGTCATGCCCTCACGAATGTGCCAGAACAGGTAGGCCGGCTGCCAGGCCGGACCCGCCTCCGGGTAGGCGGCAGCGTCGCCGGCGGCCCGGAAGGCGATGCCCGCCAGCTTGTTGATGGCGACATGGTCCGGGTGCCCCGAATGGCCGTCCGGTGGGAAG
>JAQBPS010000322.1 GCA_028287415.1 Bacillota bacterium
GGCCATGCTGGGCGACGGTGTGCGGGCCCCCGTCAAGGTGGCGCTGGCCAAGGGCTGGATCGCCGCGGGGGAGGAGCAGAAGCGCCGCGACCCCTTCGGTGGTGAGCAGGTGCCGGCCCAGGCGCCGCTGCCCCTCACGCCTGAACAGGCATCGGCACTCGCATCGATCGAGCAGGAGATGATCGCACCGGCCGCCTTTCGCCAGCCCGTACTAATCCACGGGGTGACCGGCTCGGGCAAGACCGAGCTTTACCTGCGGGCGATCGCCACCAGCCTTGAGCAGGGCAAGCAGGCGATCTGCCTCGTGCCGGAAATCGCCCTCACCCCGCAGATGATCGGCCGCTTCCGCGCCCGCTTCGGCAAGGCGGTGGCGGTGCTGCACAGCGCCCTGTCCGCCGGCGAGAAGTTCGACGAGTGGCAGCGGATCCGGCGGGGCGACGTCTCGATCGTGGTCGGCGCCCGCAGTGCGATCTTCGCCCCGTTCGAACATGTGGGGCTGATTATTATCGATGAGGAACATGAGCACAGTTATAAGCAGGAGAGTCCGGCGCCGGCCTACCACGCCCGGGAGGTCGCGGAGGAGCGGGCCCGCATGGAGGGCGCCCTGCTGGTCCTGGGCAGCGCCACGCCGGCCCTGGAGTCCTTCCACAAGGCGACTACCGGCGAGTACCGCCTGGTGACCTTGCGGCACCGGGTCGACATCCGCCCGATGCCGCCCGTCCAGCTGGTCGACATGCGGGATGAGCTGCGCAGCGGCAACCGGTCGATCTTCAGCCAGGCGCTCCAGCAGGCGCTTGACCAGACCATCGCAGCGGGGGAACAGGTGATCCTGTTCCTGAACCGCCGGGGCTACAACACCTTCATCATGTGCCGCTCCTGCGGCGAGGCGATCACCTGCCCGAACTGTGCGGTCGCCATGACCTACCACATGGGCGACAACTTTCTGGCGTGCCACTACTGCGACCATCACACGCGGGTGCCGCAGGTCTGCCCGAACTGCAAGGGCAAGCAGATCCGTCACATGGGCGCCGGCACCGAGCGGGTGGAGGAGGAGCTGCTCAAGCTCTACCCCCGTATCCGGGTTGCGCGCATGGACGTCGATACGACGAGGCGCAAGGGCAGCCACGCCACGATTCTAAAGGCGTTCGGCGACCGCAAGGTGGACGTGCTGGTCGGCACGCAGATGATCGCCAAGGGGCTCGATTTCCCCGAGGTGACGCTGGTCGGCGCCATTTTGGCGGATACCACGCTGAACCTGCCCGATTTCCGGGCGGCGGAGCGGACCTTTCAGCTGGTCACCCAGGTGGCGGGCCGGGCCGGCCGGGGGCTGAAGCCGGGCCGGGTGGTCGTGCAGACCTACCAGCCGGAGCATTACAGCCTGCTGGCGGCACAGCAGCATGACTTCGACGGGTTCTTCGAGCGGGAGATCGAGTTCCGCCGGAGCCTGAACTACCCGCCCTTCGCTCACCTGATCCACCTGGTGCTCTCCGGTGAGGATGAGCCCAGGGTGATGCAGACGGCCCAGGCGATCGCTGATCTGCTCCAGGCGCACCGCTTCAGCGGTGAGGTGCTGGGGCCGGCGCCGGCGCCGCTGGCACGGCTGCGGGGCCAGTTCCGCCATCACCTCATGCTCAAGGGCAAGGATCTGGCGGCCATGGTCCGGGATGTCCGCACCGCCTTTGCGGCCGCCGGCGGCGGCTGGCGCAAAGGCAAGGATGTGAAGCTCAGCGTGGATGTCGGCCCTATGAGCATCCTATAACCAGGTCAGGGAGGCGTTGAACTGTGAATACGTATGTGCCTGCCCTGCTCCTGGTAGGGTCGGGTGGGTGGTTTTATTACACCTCCCGCCACCCGGAGCATGCGAACCCGCGGGCCGCACGCTTTACGGCGGCGGGCCTTGTGCTCCTTGGCGTGGGTGCGTTCGTTTGGACCCTGGTAAGGTAGTTTCTTTATTGACGCGGATTTGCGGACGCGACGGATTTTAAAAAAACGCTGATTAATACAAGGGAAATATATCATTATTATTATTGTGCATGATCATTGTGTATTAAAATCTGTGTGATCCGCAAATCCGCGTCAATATAAAAGACCCACAAAGCTAATCCTGGAGGGCTGTACCCAACATGGCTATCCTCGACATTGTCCTCGAGCCCGCTGAAGTGCTCCGCAAAAAAGCCAAGCCAGTCACCAAGATCAGCGCCAGCCTCAGAAGGCTGATGGATGACATGGCTGATACCATGTATGATGCGCCGGGTGTGGGCCTGGCCGGGCCGCAGGTGGGCGTCTCCAAGCGAATCATCGTCATCGACCCGCAAGATGACGTCACCGGCCTGCTCTACCTGGTCAACCCGGAGATCGTCGACGCCGAGGGCTGGATCAAGGGGACCGAGGGCTGCCTCTCCCTGCCCGGCTACATGGGTGACGTCTACCGGTACGAAAAGGTGAAGGTCGTCGCACTCGACCGGAACGGCCGCAAGGTCTACTACGATGCCGAGGGCTGGCTGGCCCGGATCTTCCAGCATGAGATCGACCATCTCGATGGCATCATGTACACCGACAAGTGCTCCAACCTGCGCGAGGTGCTGCCTGGCGAGGAGGAGAACGCCGAGGGCGGCCCCCTCGACGAGGACGAGGCCGCGGACGATGCCGTCGAAAAGGCCGTCAAGAAGGCCGTCAAGAAGGGGGAGTAACCCTTGCTCAAGGTCCTGTTCATGGGCACGCCCGAGTTTGCGGCTCAATGCCTGGAGGCCGTGCTGGCGGCGGGCTATCCGGTCGTCGGGGTCGTGACCCAGCCCGACAAGCCGGTCGGCCGGGGCGGCAAGGTGCGCTTCTCGGCGGTGAAGGAGTTGGCGCTGAAGCACGACCTGCCGGTCTTTCAGCCGAAGCGGGTCCGCAGGCCGGAAGTGATCGCCCAGCTGAAGGAGCTCGGCGCCGACATCACCGTCGTCGTCGCCTACGGGCAGATCCTGTCGGCCGAAGCGCTTGCGATCAGCCCGCGCGGCTCGCTTAATGTGCACGGTTCGCTGCTCCCCCGCTGGCGGGGCGCCGCGCCGATTCACCGCGCCGTCATGGCGGGTGACGCCGAGACCGGCATCACCACCATGTGGATGGACGAGGGCATGGACACGGGCGACATGATTCTCAAGGCCGCAACGCCCATCGGCCCGGAAGAGACCAGCGGCGAGATCCATGACCGGCTGGCCCGCATCGGCGCGGACCTGCTCGTGGAGACGCTGCGGCAGGTGGCGGCCGGCACGGCGCCGCGCAGCCCGCAGCCCGCGGACGGCGTCACCTACGCCGCCAAGCTGGAGCGGGCCGACGAGGTGATCGACTGGAGCCGGCCTGCCGTGGCGATCGCCAACCAGGTGCGTGGGCTCAACCCCTGGCCGGTGGCCTACACGACCGGGCCGAAGGGGACGCTCAAGCTCTGGAAGGCGTCGGTCTACACCGGCGCCGTGGAGCCGCGCCACCAGGGGCCGCCCGACCAGGCGCCGCCCGGCACCGTTGTTGCGCTGGTCAAAAAGCAGGGCTTTGTCGTCGCCACCGGGGACGGGCAGCTGCTGGTCCGGGAGGTTCAGCCGCCTGGCAAGGGGCGGATGGACGCCCAGTCCTATATCAACGGTGGCAACCTGATGGCAGGCGCTAATTTGCAATAGGCTGTTCGCCTGAGTGAACCTTTTCCCAGTGCAGCGTAATCTTAAAGAGGTAGTACCCTGCGCGCACCGCGCACAGACTAAGACGTAATCGATGGGAGGGTGTCATAATGTTCTTCTGGGACCCCACCTTTATCTTCCTGATTCCCGCGATGCTGCTCGTGTTCTGGGCACAGTACCGGGTCCGTAACACCTTTGCGGAGTACTCGAACATTCCCACTCGCTCCGGGGTCACCGCCGCGCAGGTGGCGCAGGACATCCTCCGCCGGAACAACATCAATGATGTCAGCGTCGAGCAGGTGCCCGGTGAACTGACCGACCATTACGACCCGAAGGCGAAGGCTGTCCGCCTTTCGGCCTCCACCTACAACAGCACCTCCATCGCTGCGATCGGCGTCGCCGCCCACGAGGTCGGCCATGCGATCCAGCATGACGTCTCCTATGTCCCGCTGCACATGCGCAACCTGATCTTCCCGGTCGCCCGCATCGGGGACATGGCCGGCCCGTTCATCGTGATTCTGGGCTTTTTCTTCAACCGCAGCTCGCCCACGTTTGGCATGGCGATCATCGACTTCGGCATCCTGATTTTCACCCTGGCCGTGGCCTTCTATATCATCACGCTGCCGGTGGAGTTCAACGCTTCCAGTCGGGCGGTGGCGATTCTGGACACCGGCGGCTACATGACCCGGGAAGAGGTGCAGGGCGCCCGCAAGGTGCTGAACGCCGCCGCACTCACGTATGTTGCGGCAGCAGCGGCCTCTGTTTCGCAGCTGGTCCGGCTGCTGTTCCTGCGCAACGCGGCCCGCAATCGGGACTGAGTTTATCAACAAGCGGAGACCGCCGGGGCAACACCCCGGCGGTCTTTTTGTCGCGCCTTGCTTACGGCCCCACGCCAATCAGCCGGACCTCAGCACTCCCCAGCACCGCACCGCCGCCGCGCACCTCGACGAAGCCCTGGAGGAAGCGCCCGGCTCCGGGCGATGCCCCCGCCTGCACCGATGCCGCAGTGGTCCAGGAGGCGCCGTGGGCGTGTGCCGCCGGCGTGTCCGCCACGGTGACCGAGCCCAACGCCGGGTTCGTGAACACGTCCAGGTAGTCGTAGGCGGTCCTGCCCGCGGGCACCGCGTACGGATCGACGACCACCTTCCACAGCCCCGGTGCCGGCGCTGCAACGGCGACGGACTCCTCAGAGGAGCTGCTGCCGCTCACGGCTGCCTGCACACAGGTGCCGGATGTGCAGTCGAACAGGTAGAGGTCCAGGTCCGCCCCGCTGTCCTGTGCGTTGCCGATGCGGGCCGAGAGGGCGGTGGAACCCGCCGGCACCTGAATCTCGTACGTGTGCGGCGCTGTGGTATCGATCGTCGGGCGGGCCGTCTTCGCACTGCCCAGGACGGTGCCCGCAGCAGCGCCGGTAAAGGCGCCGTACCGGTTGGTGAAGCTGAAGCTCTGCTGGTAGGCGGTCCCGAGCACTGCCGCATCCACCTGCCAGGCGGCCGGCGTGATCGCCGCGCCCAGCAGCGCTGTGCTGAGGTTGAAGGCCGCGTGCGCCGTGGCCGATGCCCGGGAAGTCTCTACCGTTACCTCCCAGACGCCGGCCGCCGGGTCGCGCACGACCAGGTTCGACTGGCCGGGGCCGTTCACGTACCCGCCCAGCCCGGCGGGGACGCCGTACGGGTGGAAGGCGCCGATGCGCGCCCGACCGGTGGCAAGCGCCATCTCCAGCTTGAGCGCCGGCGTGTCGGCCGGGACGGCGAAGAAGTAGCTGAGCTGGTCCGGGCGGTCTGCAGTGCCGGCCACTGTCGCTGCGAAGTTGTTCGCCTCACTGTACTGATTGGCTGCGACCACGGTGTTCATCACCTGGTAGTCGATGCCGGGGCTGTCCGGGTCATCCACCTGGAGAATGGCGCTGTGCACGCCGGCTGTCGCCGGGCTGACCGTCACATCCAGCGGCACGGCCACGCCCCGCGGCAGGGCAATCGTGCCGGCGCTGCAGAAGGTGCCGTCGTTGCCGACCCAGCGCAGATTGTAGGTGACCGCACGGCTGCCGCCGCTGCTGCGGGTCAGCGTGATCGTGCGGTGGCCGGTCTGGCCGGGCGCCCAGCCTTCGCGGTCGTAAATGCCGGGCCCCGCACCAGGCGTGGCCAGGAACTGGCTCAGCGTGGTGTGGACCGGGGCGACGCTGGCCAGCTCCTGCGGCCGGAGCTGCTGGCGTAGCACCGCCCACGCGGCGGGGATGTTGAGGAGGCCTGTCCCCTGCTCGTGCGCGGCGTACCCGGGGAGGAATCGGGTGGACGAACTGATGGCGAGGCGCAGCAGGTCGGGTGTGTACTGCACGTGGCTCTGCTTGGCGGCGCTGATCAGGAGTGCGGCGCCGCCGGTCGCCTCCGGTGCGGCCATGGAGGTACCGTTGAACATGCCGTACCCGGGCGGCAGGGCATAGGTGCCGGGGACCGGCTGGCCGTCCTGCCAGGCGGGAACGGTCGAGACCGCGCTGCCCGGCGCCACGATGTCGGGCTTGAAGCCGCCATCTTCGCGGGGACCGCGGGAGGAGAAGACAAACAGCCCGTCATCCTTGACCGCCTGGGCCCCGTAATTGCGCAGCCACGTCTCCTTCTGGACGTAGGCGCCCACGCTCATCACCTTCGTGGCGACAGAGGGGTCGCCCACCGTGTTGATGCCGGAGCCGCTGTTGCCGGCCGAGATGAACATCTGCACCTTGTACCTGTCGATCAGGCGGTTGTAGAGCAGGGCCCGGGCGTTGTTGCCATCGTTGAGGTCCGGCAGGCCGCCGATCGACATGTTGATCACGTCGACATGGGCGTCCCGCGCCAGGAAGTTCATGCCCTCCAGCAGCGCGTGGGCGGTGCAGCCGGTGACGAACATGCAGGCCCGCACCGAGACGATTTGGGCCTCGGGCGCCACGCCGTCGTAGGCGCCGCCGAAGAAGCCCTTCCCGGCGGCGATGCCGGCCACGTGCGTGCCGTGCGACCCCGACACGATCCCGATGTTGACCATTTTCAGCTTGGGGTCGGTCTGGACGACGAACGGGACGGACTCCCGGACGGGGGTAGCCGGGTCGTCGGTGCCGAAGCGGTCGATGTCGCGGTGCACGTGAAAATCGGTCATCGCCCGCTGGTCGGCAAAGCTGTGGTCCTGATTGGTGTCGACCCAGACCCGGTTGCTCCGCGTATCCCAGAGGACGGCGAAGCGCCCGTCGCTGCCGGCCGGGTTGCCGTCCCGGTTGACGTCGTTCGCCAGCTCGCCGCCGAGGCGGGGATCCCGCTCGTCGAAGATGCCGAACCGGTAGGTATCGCTGCGGGGGGCGGTGTAGGTGACGCCGCTAACCGTAAAGCGGCCGCCCGTGGCGGTCACCTGGGTCGCCATGTCAATCCAGGTCGGGTCGTCATCGGCAAGGGGGTCGGTGTAGGTGACCCAGTCGATGATCTTCGGGGCGGGGTCGCCCTCCCGATCGATGGCGGTCTGGAGTTCGGGGGTGAGCAGGTCGATGCCCGTGTCGAGGATGCCGATCACCACGCCGCGCCCGTCAAAGGTGCGGTGTGTCGCCCGGAACTGGGGCGCCCCGATGTCGCGGGTCGGCATGTAGGCATTCTCGGCCGGGGTGTTCCGGTCGGGCGGGGGGACGGCTTCCGGATCGGCGGCGGCGTCCGGGGTCGGGAGCACCAGGGGCAGGATCTCGTCGACACTGATGGCATCAATGCCGCCCAGGCGGCTGGCGGACTCGGCCTGCTTGACGGGGAGGGAGGCGCGGACGTAGCCGAGGTCGTCGTCACGGTACTGTACCTGGCCGCCCAGGGCTGCGATCTGGCGCTCCAGGCCGGCGTTGGCACCGGTGGCGGTGGCCAGCAGCAGCGTGATCTGCTGGCGGCCCTGGGCGCCGGCGTCGGCCAGGAGGGAGCGGTCATGCTTCGACAGCTTGCCGAGGCCGGGCTGTGCGGTCCCGGCGGTGGTGGAGCCGGCGGCTGCGAGCATCAGCAGACCGGCGGCGATTGCGGTAACCCGTTTCATGGGCAACCTCCCTTTCGCTGAGGGAATAGTCCGGCAGTGGGCGCCGGTGGTTACCAGAATACACGGGTTTGGGAAATCCAGGAATGCGTGAGGATGGTTTCTCCTGGGGGGTTAAGCGGTCTCAAGGCGCGACGGAGCCCGGTAGATGATCTACCGGGCTCGGATTGTGCGTGTTGTTAAGCCTGGGCTGGCGATGTAGTGCGCGGGCAGTTTATATGGCCACGGGTTTCACGGCTTCCACAGATTTGGCATACAAACACAGATGACCAGGTGAATATGTTTTTATGTATTTATGTTCGAATCAGTGAAATCTGTGGCTAATAAATGACTGATTCATGAGCTATTTCTCAGTGTACAAGGCGCTTGTACGTGACCCTCGCCTGGGCTGACGATGTAGCGCGCGGGCACTTTATATGGCCACGGAGTTCCGCAAACTCCGCGGCCATAAAAGGATCGGAAACTGCCCGCTGCTTTTCACCGCGCGCTATTCAACGGTCCGCTCCCCCGGGACCGCCAGGCATTCATCCGCGCACCGCGTCACTGACACCGGCAGCTCCGGCCGCACGGCCACGGCCTCAAGCAGCTGCCGCGCCCAGGGATCATGCGAGACCGCAAGCGACCGGACCGTCGCTTCGGCGGCCGTCACATCCTT
>JAQBPS010000344.1 GCA_028287415.1 Bacillota bacterium
GATCGGCGCCGGCGACGGCCGCGGCCAGCGTGGCCTCGCTGCGCTCTCGCTGCTCGTCATGCACCGCCACTGTATGCCCGTGCTGCCGGAGGAGGCGGGCCCAGCCGGCGCCGATCATCCCCCCGCCAATGATGCCGACCTTCACCGCCGCACCCCGAGTCCTCGCTCGAGCGCGAGCGCCAGGGTTGCCTGCCCATCCGCCTCCAGGGCGACGGCGGCGTTGGCGGGATTTCCGGTCAGGCCGAAACGGTCGCAGATGGTCTGCCCGCGGGTGAGCCCCCAGCCACAGTCGACTGCCACGTACATCGGCTGCCACCGCGCGAGTTCGGGCCGCAGCAGGATGGCCACGGCAAGCGGGTCGTTCATGACGCAGCCCTCAAGCTGCTCGGAGCGCTGGTGAAACTCGACGTAGAAGCGCCACATGTCCGCCCACCAGCGCACCTCGGGGTCAGGGTGGCGGCCCAGCTCGGCGGCCAGGGCGGCGGGCATGAAGACGCAGCGGGTGGCATCAAGGCCGACCATCCGCACGGGGATGTCCGCAGCGAACACCATCCTGGCGGCCTCCGGGTCGCACCAGGCGTTCCACTCCGACACGGGCGTGGTGTTGCCGGGGGCACCCGCAGAGCCGCCCATCCAGATAATCTCCCGGAGCGACTGCTGACACCGCTCACGGTCGAGGGCGACGGCGAGGGCGACGTTGGTGAGCGGGCCGAGTGCGATCAGGGTGACGGGCTCGTCAGCGGCGGCCAGCGTCTCCAGCATCGCCCGGGGGGCCTGGTTGGGGGGATCGGTGGCGGCGATGCTGTCGGGCGGCAGCGGCGGGACGGCGGCGCTGTCTGGCGGCAGCGGCGGGACGGCAGCATAGCCAAGGCCCTCCTCCCCGTGGGTGTCCAGTGCGAAGGCGGGCGGCCGCAGCAGCGGGCGGGCGGCGCCGGGCCACACCGGCACGGTGCGGGCGCCGAGCCGCTCCAGCAGATAACGGGCGTTGCGGGTGGTCACCGCTACCTGGCTGTTGCCATAGGTCGTGGTCACGGCGATGACGCTCAGCTCGGGCGAGCGCACGGCCAGTGCGATGGCCAGGGCATCGTCAATGCCGGGGTCGGTATCGATCATAACCGGGATGGGCACAGCGTTCACCTCCCTGCTAATGTGCCCAGCCGGGGGCAGGAACTGCACCGCTGCCTGCCGAAAGGGCGTCACAATCAGATTAGAGGAGCGAAACGCATTGCCGGTCACAGCGATCTGCGATTTCAGCGAAGGCGTGCATGCTGCGACTCGCCCTTTGGCTGGCGGCGGCCTGGGCACGGCACCGGGTGCGACGTCAGGTGAGTGGACCAGCCCCATCTACCGTACGTCGGGCCCCTTCGAGTGGGCCGTCGCCTCCTGGAACGGGCGTGGCCGCAGCCTGGAAGTGCTCGTCCGGGTCGCTATGCCGGCAGGATGGAGCCCATGGTTCAGCTTCGGCACCTGGTCCGCAGATGGGGATCGCCGCAGCTGCGAGGGGCAGGCGGTGACGGGCGTCGGCCGGCTGAGCACCGACACGCTGCTGCTGGAACGGCCCGCCCGTGCCTGGCAGATGCGGATCCGACTGAGCGATGCCACTGTCGGCCGGGCATGGCTTTGCACCGCCTTGCCGGAGCATCGCAGCCCGGAGGGCCCCGATCGGGCCGCATGGGGTGTCGACCTGCCCGTGCCGCGCCGCTCCCAAATGATCTACCCCAACGGGGGCAACGTCTGGTGCAGCCCGACCGCGCTTGCCATGGTGATGGCCTACTGGGGCCATGAGGAGTCGATCCCGGAGCAGGTGGTGCCGGGGGTGTACGACAGCGCCTACGACGGCCATGGCAACTGGCCGTTCAACACGGCCTACGCCGGCGCCCGGGGGTTTGTCGCCCGGGTCGACCGCTTCAGCTGCTTCGCGGAGCTGGAGCGGCAGGTGGCCGCAGGCTTCCCGGTCATCGCCGGCGTCGCTTACGAGCGGGTATGGCTGGAGAATGCCCCCATCGGTCAGACCCTGGGGCACATCCTGGTTGTGTGCGGCTTTACACCCGAGGGCGATGTGATCGTCAATGATCCGGCCGCACCGGATGATGCGGGCGTGCGCCTGGTGTACAAGCGGGAGCAGTTCCGCCAGGCGTGGCTGGACAGGGGCGGGGTTGTGTATCTGGTCGAGCCGGAGAACATGTGATGGCACAAGCCAAAATGAGCGGCCCGCTGCCCGGGCTGGTCAGGCGCAGGCAGATCCAGATGAGTTTGGCCGTTCCGCTCAGGTGGTGATCGAGCAGGATGGAGGCCGGGGCGGAGGGCGGAGGGCGCAAGCATGGGCGCAATCGCCTCCACAATAGCAAGTAACATATCCCGCAGTACCCCCAGGGGGTACTGCGGCCGGCGGTGGGTGACCGCCGGGGCGGCGTGGTCGGCTCGCGCTTGCAATTCTTTCAACTGAAGCCAGCGTGATGGCAAAGATGTGGGTAAAGGGGGTCAAGGGTGCACGCTGGCAACAGCCGGGCGACCGGGCGGGGTTTGAGGCTGCGTGTGCTCCTGCAGCCCTGCGAATCTATGCGCAAAACGAATCGGCCGCATGCCATTTTTTCATTATTACGGCGGAGAGAACGGACAGGGATGCCGGGGTAAAATAGTCGCAAAGGGAGTGAGCGCGCATGCGCAGGGTGAAGGGTTACATCCACATCCAGGCGCCGGTGCAGCGGGTCCGCACCCTGGCCGGGGCCGGCAGCACGGAGTGGATGGTCGCCCGCAGCGGCCTGCTCGGGCCGACCAGAACCAGCACCTGGGACGCAACCGAAATGGACGGCGGCACCCGGTTCACCTTGCAAATGGAGTACGGCTCACGACTGCCCTTCCTTGACTCCCTGGTCGCTGACGACCTGCACCACTCCCTGGCGCAGAGCCTGAGCCGCCTCAAACACCTTGCCGAGCACCCCGGGGGCTGATCAGCCCCCGGTTTCGCATTCCGGGGCCGCTTCCCGCCTACACTACTGCGTGGAGGGGAACGGAATGCCAGGCATCTCGCTCCAGATGGGCGGCGCACAGGTCACATCGCTGGATGAGCTCCTGGCGCTGATGGCCCGGCGCCTGAAGCGGTTCGATGCCGCCCGTGACAACCGGGCTGCGTTCTTGTGCGTCTACCGGACCATGACCGACGGCGTCCGGGACAAACTCGGCACCGACTTCTTCATCGATGGCGGCTGGATCGAACGAGTGGCGGTGCGCTTCGCCTGGTGGTACTTCGATGCGCTCGACCGCTACGACCGGGGGGACCGGGCGCCTCCCGCCTGGGCCTTTGCCTTCGACACGGCCCGGCGCGGGCGGGCCTTCCTGCTGCAGGACATCCTCCTGGGGATGAATGCGCACATCAACAATGACCTGCCGGTGGTGGTCGCTGCGATCCTCCGGGACGAGGCGGACAACACGAGCGTCCCCAGGATGACCCGGCGCCGGTTCGACCACGACCAGATCAACCGGGTACTGAACCTGGTGATCCCGGAGGTGGAGCATGAGGTCGCCCGCCACTACGGCCGGCTGGTCCGCCCGCTGGGACAGCTGGTCGGGACGCTCGATCAGTCGCTGTCGACGTTTGGGCTGAGAAGCTGGCGCAACAGGGTCTGGCGCAACGCCCAGTTCCTGCTCGCCGCTGATGGCGAGGCGGAGCGGCAGCGGGTGATCCACTTTATCGAAACGGATGCGCTCGGCGTGGCCCGGGACATTGACCGCTTCCCGGTGCTGAGCTGGTTCCGGCCCATCGCCCCCTTGATGCGGCGGTGCCGGCTTTGGTGACGGGAACAAGGAGCCATCCCGGCGGGGATGGCTCCTTTGCGTGCCTCCGGCTGTTGCTCTCAGTGCCCGCGCTTCGTCTGAAACTGGCCCAGGTGTTTGATCGCCTGCGCCAGCGTATCCGGGCCACCCGAGCTCCCCGCCTTCAGGAAAAGCAGGAGCGGCTCGGGTCCGGGCGCCAGCACCACGGGCAGGCCGGGCTCGACCTCAGCCAGCACGAGCAGCTCGCCAATCCCCAGCTTCCGGCAGAGGGCGGCGCAGGTGTCGGTGCCCACAGCGATCACCCGCCGGGTGCTCCCCCTGGTGGTGATGGCGCCCGAAATGACTCCCTGACCGACCCGGGCCAGCATGTTCACGACCCGGTTTCCGAGCTCCTCTGCCGAGGTGCCGCGCTTGGCCGCCATCCGCCGGGTCATCTCCACCGCCTCGGGCCAGTTCTCCGAGCGCACGACCACGTTCCGCCCCTGCTCGGCAGTGGCGGCCGCCCCGGACCGAAGGCCCATCAGCTGCGTCTCATCCTGGCCCAGCACCAGCTCGCGCCGCAGCGTCAGCACCAGGGCGCCGTCATCGGCCAGGCGGTCGATCTGCGCACGGACCCCCGGAGCCGCGGAGCCGATCAGTACGAGCGTACCGCCGGGCCCCCGCACATCCAGCTCAGCGAGCGGGTCAAACGACGCGGGCGGCTCCGTTTCGGTCTGCGCATCGCCCGTCGGCGGCCCTGCGCCCCAACGCTCAAGCGCGGCAGAGGCTCTGTCGTATTGCTCGCTGCCAGCCGGGGCCACGATGATCGCCACGTCCGTCCGCCGCGCCCCCAGATGTTCGGGCAGGCGGTCCAGGTCAGTCTGGGGGGTGAAGATCCGCACCGCATAACCCTGGCTGGCGAACCTGCACCCCATTCCAATCGCGCTGACCTCATCACTGGCCACGAACCCGACTTTCTCTACCAACAAGCGCCACCTCCGGATCAAACATGCTCAACCTGATCATACGATACCGGCACGGCCCGCTCAAGGCGAGTCTATAAGGCCATATGAAGGGATTATTCATGACTGTGCGTAAATCACTGGTATCGGCACGATCAGACCGGAGGGATTGCGTATGGCCACCCAGACGTTGCCACCGGGCCCCAGGCCCCGCTTTCTGCGGGGCTTCCTGCCCGAGTTCCGGCGGGACCCGCTTGCGCTCCTGACGAGTGTCGCTCACGAATACGGCCCCATCGCCCGCCTTCAGCTCGGCCCGGCCGACTTTTTTCTGCTCAGCGACCCCGACGCGATTGAAGATGTGCTGGTGACCCAGAACAAGCGCTTTCACAAGACCCGGGCGCTCACGGAGAACCGCCGGGTGCTCGGCAACGGCCTGCTCACCAGCGACGGCGAGTTCTGGCTCCGACAGCGCCGCCTGGCGCAGCCCGCCTTCCACCGGGGCCGCATCGCCGGCTTCGGCGAGACGATGGTCGCATACGCCCTGCGCCACATGGACCCCTGGCAGAACGGCGAGACGCGTGATCTGTCCCGCGAGATGATGCGCCTGACGCTCGCCATTGCCGCGAAGACGCTGTTCAGTGCGGATGTCGAGACCGACGCCGACCGGGTCGGCGACGCCCTGAACATCACGCTCGCACATTTCCAGCAGCGCACCAGCGCAATGATCAGGATTCCCGAGAGCTGGCCCACGCCAGCCAACCGGCGGTTCGAGCGGGCTGCGCGGCAGCTGGACGAGATCATCTATCGCGTGATCGAGCAGCGCCGCAGCAGCGATGAGGATGCCGGCGACCTGCTCTCAATGCTGATGCAGGCCGAGGATGAGGACGGCAGCCACATGAGCCCGCAGCAGCTGCGGGACGAGGCGATGACGATCTTCCTGGCCGGCCATGAAACAACCGCCAATGTGATGGCGTGGACGTGGTACCTGCTGTCTCGATACCCGGCGGCCGAAGCCCTGCTGCATGCCGAACTGGACAGCGTACTGAGCGGGCGTGCCCCAACCGTGGGTGACCTGCCGCAGCTGCGGTATGTCGATGCGGTGATCACCGAGTCAATGCGCCTCTTCCCCCCTGCGTGGATTGTGGGGCGCACGGCGATCGCTGAGTTCACGCTTGGCGAGTACAGCTTCCCCGTCGGCACCACGGTGCTGATGAGCCAGTGGGTGATGCACCGGCATCCCCGCTATTTTGCGGAGCCGCTGGCCTTCCGGCCGGAGCGCTGGCTGGACGGCCTGGCGAAGCAGATTCCCGCCTACGCCTACTTCCCATTTGGAGGTGGGCCGCGGGTTTGCATCGGCAAGGGGTTCGCACAGATGGAGGCGGCCCTGCTGCTGGCGGCGATCGGCCAGCGCTTCACATTCCGCCTGGAGCCGGGCCACCCGGTGGTGCCCCAGCCGTCGATCACGCTGCGGCCCAGGCACGGAGTGCGGATGACGCTGACGCAAAGAGTTTGACGGGGGCGGAACCGGGGCAAAGCATAAGCTAAGCACAAGAGCGCGTGGGGCGAAAGGGGCTGAGAGCCAGTGCACGCAGTCGTTTCATTGCTGGATGATGGCTATGCGAAACAGGTGCAGGCGCTGTGGGCGGAGCTGTACCGGGAGTTCGGGGTGCGGGGCATCTTCGGAAGCTCCTACCCCCACTTCTCTTATCAAGTGGCCGCGTCCTACGACGTGAAACGGCTCGCCGAAGCGCTGGAGCCTGTGGCGAACGCGACCGCACCCTTCCGCATCCATACGGGCGGGCTGGGCATCTTTCCAGGCCCACGCCCCGTGCTGTTCGTGCCCGTTGTGCGGAGCGCCAGGCTGAGCCGGCTTCAGCAGGCGCTCTGGAGGCCGATGACCGGGGTCGCCACTGATGTCCAGGGGTACTACCAGCCCTCGTTCTGGATGCCCCACATCACCATCGGGTACGGGGACATGGATCCGGAAATGCTGGGGCGGGTCGTCACCCACCTCAGCACCCGGTCCTTCGCCTGGGAAATCCCGATCGACAACCTGGCTGTGATCTATGAGCGCGATGGTACTCAGGGCGTCGAGTTCCGCCTGGCGTTCGGGGGGCGGAAGCGGCGCAAGTGACGATGGGCGGCCCGCTGCATGATGGCAGCGGGCCGCCTTTTGCATGCTACTCCGGCAGCTCCTTGCGCATCCGGTAGAAGCCCGGGTCGGGGCGATACCCCAGCTTGCGGTTGACCGCCAGCATCGGCCCGTTCAGCGAATCGTTGTTCGTCCGCATGAGCGGCGCACCATAGCGCCGGGCCACCTCGACCGACAGCAGCTTCAAGGCCAGGGCCAGGCCCCGCCCCCGGTCATCCGGGTGAACGGAGGTGAGGCACGTGTACATACCGCCCCCCTCGGCTTCGGGCTGCACGATCGTCACCCCGGCAAAACGGTCCCCGTCCGCTGCGATGAT
>JAQBPS010000357.1 GCA_028287415.1 Bacillota bacterium
CCCTTGTTCCCCGACGACCACGGTGAAGTCGGTGCCGTTCACCAGCTTGCCTTCAGCCTTGGGGCCAGTGAAGGTAAGATTCTGGACCTGCTTGGAGTCGATGTTCTGGACGAGCTGGGAGTACGACAGCGGCGTTTTAGCGGGACCCGTGTTGCCTAGCTGCATTGCTATGGCCACGGATATAACCAGGAGAAGTAGCCAGAAAGCCAGGTTTCGGAATAGTTTGTTCAAGTACTTGGGGCCCTCCTTCCACAGGGGAAGCTTATAAATAAAGAGGCAAGACTTATCGGTTGGATATTGTTAAGTCGAGCCGCGGACACCTGGAGATACTCATCGAGTGTACCATATTTTATAAGCCCAGACAACAATCGCCCCTTGCGGCAGCGCCGTCTGGCAGGCACCTCCTCAGGTCTCGCTCACGTTGATGTTCACCACATTTCGCGAGGATTCTGTGGCCAGAAAACGCCGGTCGAGGCGGTGGCCAATGACCCACAGCACGGCCTCGCCCGCTACCAGCAGCGGCACCCGATCCCGTACCCGCAGGGCCACCTTGGCATCGACCAGAATATCCTGGACTTTCTTGGAACCGGTCATACCGACAGGCGAAATACGGTCGCCCGGGCGGCGGTGCCGAAGCGCCAGCGGTCCAGGCAGCAGGTCGGCGTCAAAGGTTGCCGCCATGGGTTCCGCTGGGGAAGTACCGCGGGTCGCCTGAACCCGGAGGCCGAGTTGCGGCACGAGCGTCTCCCCGGGGACCGTGATCACCCATTCCCCACTCGGTGCTTGCTGATCCGACTCAACTCGGCTGACAAACCGGCAGATCCCGTACTCAGCCACCACCGCGAGCCCGCCTGGCAGGTGGAGCGCCCGCGTACCGCGGGCTGCCGCTGCCAACTCGAGCACCTGCGACACCGCATCCAGGCCGATCTCCAGATCGCTGCCCGTCGCCTCCCGGGCGGCCAGCCGTACGACCCGCCGCGCCAGCGCCAGGGGTTCGCCGAGTAAGACGTCGGTCAACAGGGCCTCCGTTTCACCCGGGATCCGACAGCGGGCCAGGGACTCCACGGTGAGCCGCTCGAGCAGCGCCTCCTCCTCCCGCAGAATGGCCGCGGTTTCTGCGAGGTTCTCAGCAATTGCCGGGTTGAACTCCTGCGCCAGATGGGGCAGCAACTGCAGGCGCAGCCGGTTGCGCAGATAATCCGGCTTTAGGTTAGACGGATCGAGGCGCGGGGAAAGTTCGGTCTCGCGGCAATAGTGATCAATTTCCAAGCGTGGGGTCGCCAGGAGCGGCCGAATGTAGGTAACACGACCCTGCTCACGGACCGGGGGAATGCCGGCAAGGCCCCGCATGCCGGCCCCTCGCAGCAGGCGCATCAGCACGGTTTCCGCCTGGTCGTCACGGTTGTGGCCCAGCGCAATCCGGCTGGCGCCGATGCTGCCGGCCAGTCTGTTCAGCTCCTGATAGCGGACCGACCTGGCATTCGCCTGGAGGGATCCGCTCAGCCCCTTGATGAAACCGGGTTTCAGGGTGACCACGGTGCACGGCAGCCCGAGTTCCCGTGCCAGTTCAGCGACATAGTGGGCATCCGCTGCGGATGCGTCGCCTCGCAGGGCGTGGTCCATGTGAAAAACATGCAGTTCTACCTGAAACTCCCCCGCCAGCCGGTGGAGCACATGCAGCAGTGCCGCGGAGTCCGGGCCGCCAGAGACCGCTACAACGACCCGGTCGCCTTCGGTCAACATGCGGTGGCGGCGGATATACGCCCGCACCTGCTCCAACACGTATACCCCTCCTCCCGCAAATACAATCCCCGGTAGCATGTCGATTGGTTTCGACGGCTACCGGGGAGAAACCCTTGTGCGCTCCGTCCTTCGTGATGGCTATTTAGCGCCCAGATAGCAGATGCAGGCGGCGCAAGCCAGACAGAGCATGCCGATTCCTGCGTAGACAGCCCTGGGCAGTGGGGAGCGAGCCCGCTCGCCCCGCCAAGCGTAACTACTCGCACCAAGGTGTTGTGCCCTCGGCTCCGCCAGGCCATTCATGACCTGTTGCGCCCAGCGGTTGGGATCCAGGTCCGGCTGGCCTTTCGTGGCCGGACGTTTCACGACCACCAGGGCAATGTAGACCTGTTCCTCGGCAGAATGCACGCCCCCGCCCCCTATTTGCTGCGCTTGCCAGTCGGCTTTTCGTTGAAGCGTGGCGCTATGCGGGCGGGCACCCAGACGGACTGGGCCTGGGGCCTGGCCTCTGCCGCGACACCGGCGCCGGAAACCAGGTCGATGCGGGCGACGAGCACACTCATGTCGTCGGCGGCGTCAGGGCTGAGTTCCCGGGCTTTCGCCAACAGGCTCTCGGCAATCTCCTCGGGGTCGACCGCGTCCTCCTTGACCAGGTGTTCCAGCAGCCAGCGCTCCTTGTCCGTGTCAACCTTGGAGAGATCCCACACGCCGTCCGTCAGCATGACGATGACGTCGCCGGGCTGAAGCACACGGAATTCCGGCTCTACCTCCAGATGGTTGATGATCCCGACGGGGACGGAGGGCATTTTGACGACGGTCACCTCAGCCCCTCGCTTAATGAAGCTGGGCGCCGCGCCGACCTTGACGAACTCGGCACGCCCGGTGGTGAGATCCAGGAGCGCCATGTCCACCGTGGCAAAAGACTCGTCCGGCGACCGCAGCAGCAGGGCGGAATTGACCGTGTTGATCGCCACCTCAGTGCTGAAGCCGGCTTCCAGGATCTCCTGGAGCAGCTTGACGCACTGCTTGCTCTCGATGGCGGCGCCCCGACCGACGCCCATGCCGTCGCTGAGCGCAAGGAGGTAGCGGTGCTGGCCCAGGGCGGTGCCCACGTATGAGTCGCCGGAGACCAGGCCCCCGCGCTTGGGTAGCCGGGCGATGCCGGACTGGGCGCGAATCACCGGCTCCCTGTGAACGCCTGCCCGCTGGTCAGGGGCTGCAACTTCCTCCGCGAACCGCTCGAACATGCGGTTGATGTTCTTCAGGTAAGCCTGCACGACCGAGCGCCCTTCATCCAAACGGCTCTCCCAGTGATGGCGGGAGCGTTCCAAATCGTACAGGTAATTCAGTGTTGTGGCGACCCGGTCAGGCTTGATGCAATGTTGGTCCAGCTGCTGCGGAACGGGCTGGGTGGGCAGGGGCCCTTCACTGTCGATCTGCTCCCAGAGGTCCGTGTACAACTGGTAGGTCTTATGAAAGTCGGTTTCCCAGCATTGCCGATACATGGAGCAGGAGTGGCAGACCCGGTCTGTCACCTGTTCGAACACCCGGCCGGGGCTGTTTTCAACGACTGGCGCCTGCACGACAGCGACCTGCTCGAACGTGCGGCTGACCTCCCGCAGTACATGGGAGATACCCCGCATGCGCTCCACGACGAGCTGCGGGTCTGCCTGTGCCGGCGCCCGGCGCTGTGTCGCGGTGCCGGCCGGTCCGGCGAGGGCGACCGGCAGGTGGGCCAGCCAGTCCCGGGGGATCAGCCAGAAGAGGAGCAAGCCGGCAGCGGCGCTCACCGAGAGCACCAGCAGGTCTTGCTGTTGGTCGATCATGACCATGGCATAGGTAATGAGCCCGAGGCCGAAGGCAATGCCGACCCCACCCTTGCGGAGCTCACGGAATGTGCCCGCAAGCAGCCCGGCAACCATGTAGGCGACCGCCCGGGACTGCGGGAGGGCAGCGGCGATGCCGGGGAGACCACCGGCCAGCCCCGACTGCGCCCCCAACGCAGTAAAGAGGAAGCCGACGCCCAGGAGCCCACCGGCAGCGGCACCCAAGGGCGGCCCGCCGGCGTAAGCGCAGGTCATGACCATGACAGCGGCCACCATGTCGCGCACGGAGAGCCAGCCACCGATGGTGAGGCCGTCAAGGCCGCACATTGCGGCAGCGAGGATGACGACCGCGGCCAC
>JAQBPS010000375.1 GCA_028287415.1 Bacillota bacterium
TCATCTTTCACAGGTCGGTTCGTCTGAATCGAGATGCCCAGATCGCCCCGCAGCAGCCCTTGGATATAGCGCACATACTGGACCGGCAACGGCTTGTCCAGACCAAAATCCTTGCGGACCTGCGCGACCTGCTCCGGACCCGCTTTCGGGCCGGCAGCCAACTGAGCCGGGTCGCCGGGAATCAGCCGGGTCAGGACGAACAGAACCGTCACCACACCGATCAGGACCAGAGGAGTAATGAGCAGGCGCTTTAGCACGTAGCGGATCGGGATCCCCCCCTCGTATGGGACACGGCCGACGGGGGCCTCCCGTCGCAGCGGCCCCCGTCTCTGCCGGTGGCTAAAGCCTACTTCGCTTCTTTGTACATGTCGTAGACCGGGAAGCTATTGCCCATCATCGGGCGAGCATAGAAACCCTGGACGGTGTCACGCATCGCGATCAGGTTCCGCCGGGTGGAGACCGGGACCAGCGGCACCTCATCCGCGAACACGGTCTGGATCTCCTGGAACATCTGAGCCCGCTTCGCCGCGTCAGTGGTCAGGTTGACATCCTTCAGGAGCTGGTCTACCCGGTCGCTCTTGTAATAGCTGAAGTTCCAGCCGTTGGCGCCCCAGGCCCAGGAGGCCAGCTCATTACCCAGCATGGACGACGAATCGCCGTAGTCAGGGTAGTTGCCGATCGGCATCAGGTCGAACATGGTATCGATCTTGCCGCTCAACTGGCTCATGGATGCGTTGGAGTGGACCTCGATCTGCACATCGATGCCGAGCTCCTTGAGGTTGGCCTGGAGCACCTCTGCGATCGCCTTGAAGGGGTCATTATTTTCGTAGAGGCCCAGCTTCAGGCTGAAGCCGCCCTTCTCGTACCCTGCTTCCTTCATAAGCGCTTTCGCCTTGGCCATGTCAAATTTGTACGGCCAGGTGCCCTTGAAATGGTTGGGATCCGCATTCGGCAGGGGACCGATCAGCGGTTCCTCCAGGTCGCTCCACACGTTCTTGATGAGCCCATCGTAATCGACCGCATAGGCGATGGCCTGCCGGACCCGCTTGTCCTTCAGCGGCCCGCGCTGGTTGTGAATGGCGATGTACCGCACGTTCTGGGTGACGCCGTCGCTCACCTTGACCCCGGCCGGAGGCTTATCCTTCAGCGCCTTCAACTGATCAAGCGGCAACAGGTAGGCGACGTCGATCTCGCCCTTTTCTAGCAGCTGCTGTTGCGTGGAGGCTTCCTTGACGTACTTGAAGATCAACTTGTCCAGGTGCTTGCCCTGCCAGCCGCCCCAGTAATCGGCGAACTTCGCAAGGACGACTTGCTGCCCTTTCTCCCACTTCTCCAGCGTGTAGGGGCCCGTGCCGGCCTCGTTCTCGCGGAAGTAGGCCTGGCCATCGTCGGTGCCGCTGTGCTCCTTGATCGCCTTGGCGCTGATGATCTGCGGGCCGGCCGGGCCGGCCAGCTTGGCGAGGAAGGAAGCGTCCGGCTGCTTCAGGGTGAGCACCACCGTAAGCGGATCGGGGGTGTCGATCTTCTCCCAGGCGCCCTTGAACATCCAGGCCGGGCCCTTGTTGATCTTCACCATCCGTTCAAGCGAGAGCTTCACGGCTTCCGCTGTCAAGTCAGTGCCGTCGTGAAACTTGACACCCTTGCGCAGATTGAAGGTATAGACCTTGCCATCCTCACTGACGTTCCACTTCTCTGCCAGTTGCGGTATGATCTCGGTCGTCTCCTTTTTCAGCGTCACCAGGTTCTCGTACATAGCAACGATGAGGCGGGTGCTGTTATCATAGGTGATCGCCGGATCATTGCCGGAGTGCTCGAACTCGACACCGATCACAAGGTTTTGATCGCCCTGGGGCTTAGATGGCTGCTGCGGCGTTTGGGCGGACTGATTCGTCTGGTCGGCAGGCTTGCCACCGGAGCATCCGGACAGCAGTGCGACGCTGAGTGCAAGCGCTGCCAGGGTGCGAAGCCGCTTCTGCATCAATGTACCCCCTCCGTTGTTTACGGCACCGGAACACGAGTCTATCCGTCACGCCGCCCAAGCTGGGCGGCGATATCGGCAGCAGCGACCCTGACCAGGGCAGCGAACTCCGGAATCTTCGCCGAGAAGCGGAAAGCGGGCCCGGCGACGCTGATTGCCCCCGCCACGCGCCCCGCCCCGTCGATGATCACAGCACCTACCCCCTCGGCGCCGTCGTTGACATCTTCGCGACTCAGTGCGTACCCCTGTTGGCGGATCTCCGCCAACTCCCGGGAAAGTTCGCCCCAATTGCGCGCAGTCTTGTCGGTATAGGGGATGAAACCGTTGCGTTCCACGCATGCCCTGGCCTGCCCCGGCGGCAGTGCAGCCAGAATCACCTTGGGACAGGCGCCTGCGTGGAGCGGCCACCGCTGGCCCTCCGCGGCGGAGAGCTTGATCACCTGCGGACTCTCCCGGCGGTCCACGCAGACCGCCTCGACACCGTCAAAGGCCACGAGGTGGATCGTCTCCTGTGTGACCATGGCCAGGCGGGACATGATCGGCTGAGCCGCCTGCCGGAGGTTCACGCCGCTGCCCGCCACCTGTCCCAGTTCCATCACCCGCCAGCTCAGGCGATACTCCGGGCGCCCGGCCGTACGGACCAGCAGGCCCGTCTGTTCCAACGTGGTTAGCAGGCGAAAGGTCTGGTTCTTGTTGAGGGAGACCCGTCGCGCTACCTCGCTGATCCCAAAGGAGTGAGGCGGTTCCAGGAAACAGGTCAGAACTGCGACCGCCTTCTCTACGACCTGAATGGTATAGTCGGTCGAGTTTTCCGTCTGCAGGATTTCCACCTCTTTGTTTGACTAGATATAACGGCGTTATATTCCTACATAATTGATACAACGGAATTGTCCGTGTCCCTTCTGCTTTGCAATCTTTTAGCGAAATAAAATCGAGTAGCCGGTAGGGTCGCCCTACAAGCTCTCACACCACCGTACGGGCGCTTTATCGCATACGGCGGTTCGTCAGGCTCTACGGGTCCGGGCTGTCGTTGCGCGTCCCCGCTGGCTCACTATGCCGTTTGCTGACTCCTGCCGGGCGCACATGAAAAGCCGCCACCGTGCGGACGTGCACAGTGGCGGTTTGCCGGTCGTCGCCGGGCGTATAAGCGACCGGCGTTGCGGCGGTTCTTTGTCGTATCGCATCGTTTAGTGACGTACCCGTTTTTCTCACAAATGCATTTTCATACAACAGGACGCCAACTGACGCCGCTTCACCTGATTCGTGTATACGCCTGGGTTGCATGAGAGTGCATAGCGACACGTACGTAACCAGATCCGCAGTCGGTCCGCACTGCTTCCGTGATCGTTCCGCATCCTCCCCGCCTTCCTACGCAAGCATCTCGCGATCTTGCTGAACGCTTACGGTGTCGTATCGGAGTCGTGTCGCAGTCGTATCGGAGTCGTTCGAAGCATTTCGATGCCTTACCTGTTTTCTCACAATACCCCTCGAACATTTCTGATCTTTGTCATCCAACACTCTCCTGACTTTGTCCGTAGGAAAGGTGGCTGCCCGCATCAAGCGGCACATCGGCAAGGTCGAGCCGGGGACCGGAGCCTGCCAGCTAGATGTTGCCACCGCCACCGCTAAGGGTCATCACATGGCCAGCACGGCCCGATACAACTCCGTGATCTCCTCCCGGTTCGGCGTGCGCGGATTGTTGGCGGGACTGCCGCTGATGAGCGCATCCTCCGCCATCTTCGGGGCCGCCGCCATGAACTGCTCGGCCGGGATGCCGAAGCTGGCTATCGTGGGGATCTGCAGGT
>JAQBPS010000394.1 GCA_028287415.1 Bacillota bacterium
CCCCGCATCCTCCGCCCCCGCAGCCCCCGCCCCTGGCGCCGCCCGCCCCGCCCCGGCGGGCCCCGGCCAAAGCATCCCCCTGACCCGGATGCGCCGCATCATCGCCGAACGGATGGCGCTGAGCACAAGCACCATCCCACAATTCCGGGTGACCCGCGAAGTCGACCTGACCCGCACCCTCGCCGTGCGGGAAGCGCTCCTGCCGCTTCAGGTCAAGCTTTCCCTGACCGACCTGCTGATCCAGGCCTGCGCCCTTACCCTTGTCGCCCAGCCCAACGCAAACGCCAGCTTTGTGCCCGGCCCGACCCCCGCCGATGCGGCCATCCAGCAGCACGACCAGGTCAACATCGGCCTGGCGGTCGCCCTGGATGACGGCCTCGTCGTCCCGGTTGTGGCGGGTGCCGACCGGCTCTCCCTGCTCGGCATCGCCCGGGAGCGGGAGGCGCTTGTCCAGGCAGCCCGCAGCGGCAAACTGAGCCCCGCCCAGTTGCAAGGCGGGACGTTCACCATCTCCAACCTCGGCGCGTATGGCGTCGACAGCTTCGATGCGATCATCAACCCGCCGGAGGCAGCGATTCTCGCCGTCGGCCAGGTGGTGCGCAAGCCGGTCGTCACGGCGGAGGGTGCCGTCGAAGTCCGGCCGATGCTCTCGCTCACCCTGACCTGTGACCACCGGGTGCTCGACGGCGCCGCCGCCGCCCGGCTCCTCGGGAGCCTGGCCGACCGGCTCCAGCTGGCCGACCAGTACCGGCTGGCTTAGTCCCCGGCCGGTTGATTCGGAAGGAGGGCGACGCGTGAAAGTCAAGGCGGCAGCGGTTCAACCACTCTCGCTCCAGGGCCTCGACGAGTACAGCAACGTCGAAAAGGCCCTCGCGTATGTGGAAGAGGCGGCCCGCAATGGGGCCGGCTACGTCATCTTCCCCGAGGGCTATCCCGGCCCTTACACCGGCCCGCTGGACTCGGACGGCAAGCTGACACAGCATCCGATCGCGTATCTGCGGGAGGCGGCGAAGGCGAAGTCCGTCTACATCAGCGCCGGGCACCTCGTCGAAAACCCGGCCATGGCCGGCACCTACTTCCTTGCCCACAAGCTGATCGGGCCGGATGGGCAGGTGCTCGCAGAGTATCACCGGCAGCAGCCAAACCATCCGGTCTTTAACGCCTACCTCATGGGCGGACGCTTCCATGTGCTGCCGGGCAATCGGTTCGAACTGGTTGAGACCGACTTCGGCAAGGTCGGCCTGCTGGTCTGCTCGGAGCTGTTCGTGCCGGAACTGAGCCGCATCTACATGCTGATGGGCGCCGACATCCTCGTCGCCCCGGGCGGGGGTGTGCACAGCGCCACCCGCACCCGCCTGACCGACACCTGGCGCTGCGTCGCCCGCTCCCGGGCGGCCGAGAACCTCTGCTACGTCATCGCCAACCAGAATCTCTTCAGCCGCGATCAGCGAGGGCGGACCTGTATCGCAAGCCCCGAAAGCATGCTCGCCGAGGTGGACCAGGGCGAGGGCATCGCCTATGCCGACCTCGACGTCGCCCGTCTCGACCAGCTCCGCAGCTTTTATTACGACGAGGAGATTCTCTCCCCGCCCGACAGCCCGGAACAGCTCTTCCACTGCCGGCCCGGCCAGTGCCACGACCGGCGCCCTGAGTTATACGGTAAGCTGGTCGAACCGCAGCCCGACGCCTTCCGCTACAACTATCATCTGGACGGCCTTGAGACGTTCCGCGCGGAGTATGAGCGGGCCAGGCGCGACCCCCGGGTCGGCACCGGCACCGGCGAAAGGAAATGAAACGGATGACAGTTGCCACATATGGGCTGTTTATCGGCGGGGAGTGGGAGACGCCCCACGATACCATGGCCGTCAACCACAAGTATACCGGCGAGCCGGTCGGCTACGTCGCGAGGGCCTCCCGGGACGATGTGCGCCGGGCGGTGGCCAGCGCGGAGGCCGCGCTCAAGCAGACACCGTTTCCGCCGAACGACCGCTACAAGGTGCTCCTGCGGGCGGCGCAGTTGATCGAGGAGCGCAAGGAGCTCTTTACTCGCACCCTGATGGCGGAAGGCGGCAAGGTTCGCAAGGATGCCGCCCTGGAGACGGACCGCGCCATTGAGACGTTCACCGTCTCCGCCGAGGAGGCGAAGCGAATCACCGGCCATGAAGTGCCGGTAGCCGGCCAGGCGGGCGCCGACAACCGGCTGGCATTCACGATTCGGGTGCCGGTCGGGGTGATCGCAGCGATCACGCCCTTCAACTTCCCGATCAACCTGGTTGCCCACAAGATCGGTCCCGCCCTCGCGGCGGGCAACAGCGTGGTGCTGAAGCCGGCTTCGACGACGCCCCTTTGTGCCGTTCTGCTCTGCCAGGTGCTGCATGATGCCGGTCTGCCGCCGGGGCGCCTCAATCTGGTGACCGGCAGCGGCGCCAGCGTTGGCGAATGGCTCCTCGCGGAGGAGCGGGTCGGTATGTATACCTTCACCGGGTCAACAGAGATCGGCCTTCAGGTGAAGGCGAAAAGCGGGCTGCGCCGCTGCACGCTGGAACTGGGGTCGAATGCGGCCAATCTCGTTTTCGCAGATGCCGATG
>JAQBPS010000432.1 GCA_028287415.1 Bacillota bacterium
CCCCTTTCCAGGGCATGGCCGTGAGGCTTCCAATGACAGCGTAACACGGCCTGGACTTATTCCTTGTCGAAGGGAGTAGGTCCGGGCCGTGTTTTACAAACATTCGTTCGCCAAAATTTGCGGCGTACGCCGGGCGCCCAGGAGCCTCCGCGCACTACGTAATCCTTCACCACCTTGTCACCTGAACGCTGACCGGTGGCAGTGAAAGGCGGTGAACGATTACGTAGCTTGTGCCGCCCCATGTATTACCTGGGCCGCGCTGGTTTTTGAACTCTGGCGCGACCGCTAGTGGTTAGCGGCGACAACCGAAGTCAAGATGATCAATACGAGCGCAATAACCGTCACCAGGTCTAGCTCGATTGTGGTCTTCGTGCGTCGGTGCCCCATTCCCGGGACCCGCCGTAAGGCTTCCAATGGCAGCGTAACACAGTCCGGATCTATTCCTTGTCGAAGGGAGTTGGTCCGGGCTGTGTTTTACAAACATGTGTTCGCAAAAATTTACGAGACGGCGAAAAGCAGGGCATGGTGGGACCTGCGTCGTACAACTGTTGGTAATCATCAGAAATGGAGCGTGCTCGGATGCGCACTACCGCAGCTGTCACCGCCAATGCCCCCGCCATCTCACGAACGCTGTACACATCCCTGGCGCTCCTGTTCGCCCTGCTGTGGGCCTCGGCCTTCATGGGCGTGAAGGTCGGCCTGCGCAGCAGCCCGCCCCTCTTCCTGATGGGCTTTCGCTTCCTCATCGCAGGTAGTGCGCTGCTGACTTTGGCCCGGCTGCGCGGGCTCGCGCTGCCTCGCACCTGGCGCGACTGGTCCCGCCTCATCGCTCTGGGCCTGCTTAACAACGCCGCCTACCTCGGCCTGGCCGCCATCGCCCTGCGCACGCTATCAGGCGGCATGGGCGCCGTACTCGCCAGCACCAATCCGCTCATGCTGGCGCTCGTGGCCCCTCTCTTCCTCGGCGAGCGGCTGACGCTGACCCGCAAGGTGGGCTTTGCGGTTGCGTTCCTGAGCGTGGTCTTTATTATGTATGTCCGCATGGGCGCCTCCGAGCCGCTCGCCAGCATGGCGCTGATGCTGCTCGCCAACGCCCTGATGGTAGCCGGCACCGTGCTGTTCAAGCGCTGGGCGCCGCACCAGGACCTGGTCGTGATCAACGGCGTGCAGTTGCTGACCGCCAGCGTTGCCCTGCTCCTGCCCAGTCTGATCTTCGAGCCCGTCAGCGCCGTACGCTGGGATGCCAGCTTCCTGGGCGCCATCGCCTTCCTGGCGGGCGGCGTCTCCTGCGGGGCCATGCTGATCTGGTTCTGGCTGCTGCGGGCAGGCGACGCCGCCCGCGCCAGCGCCTTCTTGTTTCTGAACCCGGTGTTCGGGCTGTTCCTGGGCGCCCTGCTTCTCAGGGAACCCCTGCGGCCGCTGGACTTTGCCGGTACCGCGGGCGTCGCAGTTGGCATCTATCTGGTTCAGCGGGGCGCCTGAGCCGCCTTCGGCAGCCGCTAGCCGTTGATCAGCAGCGCGCCCTCCGCCACTGTGAAGATGCCGCCGCCCGCGGCACCTGGCCCACGTGAACCACTGCCGATCGGTAATACCCGTGGCTCCGGCCCCGAGCGTAAGGACTCAAGCTGTGCACCGGGAGGAAAGCAGGCCACACCGGCGCCCGGCCGCCGTCCCGGCCCGGCCAGAATACAGGATCTGGCCGGTTTTGAGTTTCACATACGGCGTTCTCCGATATACCGATCGTAATTTACACATGCTTTTCGCATAGGAAAATTGTCTCGACGGTGTACGGACTGACCTGTCCAGCCATCCTATGACGGAAGGCGTCTACTGCCAGTCAAGGAGGAAGCGCAGATGAAAGCGATGGTGATCACGGCCTTCGGCGGCCCTGAGGTTTTTGAGCAGCGTGACGTGCCCAAACCCGAAGCCGGCCCCGGCGAGGTGCTGGTGCGGGTGAAGGCCACCTCGATTAACCCGCTGGACTACAAGATCCGCGAGGCTGGCGCCTGGGCGGGCGTCCAGCCCCCGGCGGTAATCGGCTACGATGTGGCCGGAACAGTGGTGGCGGTTGGGCCGGGCGCCCAGGATTTCGCCCCTGGCGATCTGGTCTACTACACCCCGGATGTGCCGGGCCGGGGCGGCAGCTATGCTGAGTTCCATGTCGCCCGCCAGTCCATTGTCGCCTCGATGCCCCGGAACCTCTCGTTCGAGGAAGCGGCGAGCATCCCACTGGCCGGCGGCACCGCCTGGCTCGCGCTGATCACGCGGGGGCAGCTCCACGTCGGCGAGACCGTGCTGATCCACGCCGGGGCCGGCGGCGTGGGCTCCCTGGCCGTGCAGATTGCCCGTGCGGCGGGCGCTTATGTATTCGCAACATGCAGTCCCGGCAATCGTGACCTGGTGCAGGAGCTGGGCGCCCACCGGGTGATCGATTATCATTCCGAAGATGTGACCGGGGTCGTCCTGGCGGAGACTGCCGGCCGGGGTGTGGACTTCACGTTTGACACCGTGGGCGGCAAAACACTGGAGCAAAGCGTCGCCGCCACCCGCCCCCACGGACGAATCGTGTCGGTCGTCAGCAATACGGGCAACATCAATGACGCACACTTCAAGAATATCACCGTGCATTTTACATTCCTGGAACGGCAGCGCCATACGCTCGACCACCTGCGACCGCTGCTGGAACGGGGACAAATCCGGGCGGTGATCGATTCGATCATGCCGCTGGAAGAGGTCGCGGAGGCGCATCGGCGGGTGGAGCGGGGCGGCGTGCGCGGCAAGGTCGTGCTCACGGTGCCGGATTAGTCCGTCAGCCCGTTACACACTTTCAGTCGGCAGACAACTGAGGGCTGCCGCCGTCATCAGCCTGTTCCAGCGCGGCAAGTAAGGATCAGGTCCCGCCATGGCCTGGCCCAAGGTGCTCTGATGAAGAGCGCAGAGCGCCCGGATCACCTGCGGATCCCCCTGCCAGCGTGCGCGTGGCAATGGGTGCAGAATCGCCTCGAGCACGATCCACCCACCGCATCCCGACCAGTAAAGTGCGGGCACTGGCACCCCCTGCGGGCGCAGTTGGGGTGCGGCATGCGCGTAGCAATGAGCTTCCCGGTGCTGATTGGGTCCCTTGACGATGGCACGGCCCGCAGCCGCGACGAGCCGATAGGCACCCGATCCGCCGACGCCGGACAGCCGGGCGACTTCAACCGCGTCGCCGAATGCGCTATGCAGATACTTGCACAGCTCACGCGGCCATTCGCTCGGGTAGATCGCACCCGCCCCCTTCTACAGTGCCATGCAAAAGCGCCTCCTGGTCTTTGTGCCAGAGGCGCTTCTGCTTTGTGCGGCGATAGCGTTTGGCACTCTCCTCGACCTTGGGGCGATGCGGCTGGAGGCTGACGGCGGCGCGGAGCCGGGCTGCGGCTACCGCCTGCTCCTGCACGGAGCGGCGCTTTTTCATGCTAGACCCTCCTTGAACGGCTCTCTGCTCTAGTATAGGAAATCATTGGCGCACGCGCAACCCGCGGCCTCTCTCGCTCCCCGCCTATCATGTCAGGGCATGGCGGTCGCCGCGCTGGGGGCGCCCACGCTGCATACCGTGCTGGCCGAGCAGGCGGTCCGGCACCCGGCACCGATATGCTCTCGCCTCGAAATCTCTGGAAGGCGCTGCGGGCGGGAGCGTGAACCGAACCGTCAGGCCAGCCGTCTTATTGTCTGAGGATGCAGACAAAGGAGGGCCACCATGAAAAGGGTTGTTGCCGCTGTGACCGTGTTCGTCACCGTCGCTGCCTGTGCCGGCTGCAGCAGTTCCGCGCCCACTCCGGCGCCCGCTCCGGGCCCTGCGTCAGGCGAACAGCTGCTGAGCAGCGGCGACCTGGACGGCGACGGCAAAGACGACGCTGTTTTCGGGGTGCCCAAGTCCCCGACGGTCATCACATACAGCAGCATCCGTGCGGTTGCCGCCGCAGGTGAAACCCTGCTGACGGTGACCGACGCCGACGGCGATCTGGCCGGTGCTGTGATCGCGCAACCCGGCGCCCCCACGCCCATGCTCGTCGTAGCCCGATGGGGCGGTTTGCACGGTGGCCTGCTGACCGCCTATCTGTACGACACGGCGAGCAAGCAGATGGCGCCGGTCAAGTGGGCGGGCAACGTGGGCAAGGCTGAGCTGAACGACCGGGGCGGCTTAGACATCATGGAGTATGACGGGGGCTGGTCGAGTGGTCCGTACGTGTACAGGGACGGACAGCTAGCCCCAATGTTCACGAACTAGCGGGCGGGGGCGTAGACCGCCCCAGCCCCGGCCACGCCCTAAGCCCGCAACCAGATAACGAGCCGATCCCTGGCCGAACCCAGCCCCTTGTAGGCGAGTGCGGCCTCATCCATGCCCGCCAACGCCGACGCCAGCCGCTCCCGCCGCCAGGGGTCAGCGACGGTATCAGCCAGGGGCTCCACCCAGTAACGGATCGTGAACAGGGCCCGGTTCAAGGCGGGGAAGCCGTGCGTCGTCTGGCGCTCGACCCGGAAGCAGGCCTGGGCGGCGAGGTCGGCAGGCGAGCCGGCGGCCAGCCAGGGCGGTGCCTGGTGGAGCCGGGGGTTGTGGCAGAGTTCGGCATCCCGGTGGAGGGCCCAGACATAGCGGGCGAAGGGGCCCGCGTGGATCATTGCGCGGATGATCTGGGCCTGGCTCGCCAGAAGCCGCTCGCTGTGGACGACCGGCTCGTGAACGGCAATGAAAGAGCGGCCGATCTTCTCAGCGGGCGCCCAGTTCGAGGGCAGACAGACGTGGAGCCACTCGAGCGTATCGCGACTGGGCGGGGCGCCGGTCGGTGCCTCGCCTGCCTGCGCGCCGGTCGGTGCCTCGCCTGCCTGCGCGCCGCTCGGTGCCTCGCCCGTGTGCGCGCCGCCCCCCTCGCCCGGGCCCCGCACGATCGCCAGGTCCTCCTGCACGGCCAGGCCCAGCGCATCCCCCAGCCGCCAGATGCCCTGTCGCCCGCCGAGCCAAGCCCGGATCTCCCGGGCCACCGTTGCCAGCTCCGGCCACGGCTCGCCCACCGCATCCAGTCCCGGGGCCGGCGTGGCCCAGTCCGTGACCCGGATGCCCAGGTGGTGCAGCATGACCCCATCAGCCGTGACGGCCGCCATCTCCGGGTGCTCCGCCGCCAGTAGCCGGAAGCTCTCATGGATGGCGGCCCGCAGGCCCGCCTCCTCCGCCTCGGGAGCGAAGAGATGAGCCTGGTCGGGGGCCTGGCGCAACACAGCCAGTTTGGCCGAGAGTGTCGCGGCCAGGTCATCATCGGGCAGGAAATGGGCCTCCTCAGCGGGCAGCCCCTGCCCCGCCGCCGTACCAAACCGGCGCATCGCCGGCCCCACCTCGTAACGGCCGGATGAAAGCGGAAACGGAATCGGATAGATCATCCGGCTCAAGCCTCCTATACCCATTGATGCTCCGGCTCGGCGGGCGCCGGCGCCGGCATCGCCCTGATTCGGTGGACCGGGGAGAACAGGAGCCATATCAGGCCCACCGCCCGCCCGGCAAGCGCCAGCAAGAACGTCGCCCGCAGGCCGATGTGCTCGGCCAGCACCCCGCCCGCCACCGTGCCCACCAGGACGAACAGCCAGTTTGACAGCCGCCAGGTTGCGTTGACCCGGCCCAGCAGGTGGTTCGGCGTCACGGTCTGGCGCAGGCTGGTGACGTGGATCTGGTAAATCGTATCGGCGCCGTCCCCCAGCAGCTGCTGTCCGATCAGCAGCAGCACAATCAACCAGTATGGCCCGAACGCCACGCCGATCAGCAGATAGCCAACCAGCCCCAGCACGGATGCGGCGACCAGCGTCTTCCCCAATCCAAAGTGGCGCAGCACCGGCTCCGCCAGGGCAGCGCCAAAGAACGAACTGATGCCGCCGAACGCATAGAGTACGCCCTGCACACCCGGTGCAATTTGCAAATCGCGGCTGATGTACAGGACGTAGACCGTGCCCATGACGCCGCCGAAGTGGCCGCCCATGCCGGCAATGCCCGCCAGGGAGCGGAGCACCCGGTTGGCAAGCAGGACCTTCACGCCCTCGCGGGCTTCGTGCAGGGCTGGTTCCCGCGCCGCGGATGGCGCCGGCGGCGGCTCAGGCTTGCGGATCCACGCCAGCGAACATGCGGATATCACGAACGAGATGGCGTCAATCGCCAGGGTGAAGGCGCCGCCGATCAGCTGAAACAGCGCGCCTGCGATGCCAAAGCCCGCCACCTCCGCGATCGATACGGTGGCGGAAAGCTTGCTGTTGGCGTCGAGCACATGCTCCGGTTCAACCAGCGTCGGCAGATAGGCCTCATAGGCAATATCGAAGCAGACCGTCAGGAGCGAGACCACAGCAGCCACCGCCGCGACCTGGATCAATGTGAGATGCCCCAGCCAGTAGGCGACGGGGATCGAGCCGATCACCAGCGCCCGCCCCGCATCCGCCCAGAGCATGATCGGCCGCCGCTGGAGCCGGTCGATCCAGACGCCCGCAAGCAGTGCGACGAGCATGCCGGGGGCGATCTCGGCCACCCGGACCCAGGCGACCTGCGTCGGGCTGGCCTGGAGCGTGTAGATCACCAGGAAGGGGAGCGCAATCTTGCCGACCAGAGAGCCGAACATGGAGAGCGTCTGGCCGCCCCACAGCTTTAAGAAATCGGTGTGCTGCCACAGGCCCTTGGGCCAATATGTCATAGTATCCCCTTTGGTTTGTAATGCTGTGGAGCTCTTTTTTATTGCCACGGATTTCACAGATTACACGGATTCGAACATGAATATATAAAAACATGTTCACCACGTAATCTGTGATTGTATTAAAAATCAGTGTAACCAGTGTAATCCGTGGCCATATTTAAGAAGACTTACCGCCCGGGTCTAAACAACCCCACCGGATGACGAGTCCCACCATCCATAGCCAGGTCGGCTAAAACCTCCCCCACCACGGAGCAAAACTTGAACCCGTGCCCAGAGAATCCCCCGGCCAACACCACGTTCGGATCGCCCGGGTGCAGGCCGATCACGAAGTGCTCATCGGGGGTGTTCGTATACATGCAGGCCGTCGAGCGCAAGCACTCCCCGGCGGCGTCCGGCAGCCATGCTGCGAGCGTCTGCCGCATCGCAGCCACCTCCTCGGCGCTCACCTGGCGGTCGATCGCGTCGGGCGTCGTGATCTGCCCGCTGTGGTGGAACGCTACCTTCACACCCTCCCCCGGCAGAGCCGGGAAGCCGTAGAAGACCGGCGTTCCCCGGCGCTCCGCAAGGTAGATCGGGAACCGGTCCGGCGCGAACGCCTCACTGCTTGCGGCGGGCTCAAACCAGTGCATGACGTTCCGCTCCACCTGCAGCGGCAGCCCCAGCTCGGGCGCCACCGCCCCGAGCCATGCGCCCGCGCAGATCACCAGCCGCCCGGCCGCCACCGTGCCCTGGTCAGTCCGCACCCGGACCCCGCCCCCGGCGATCGCCTCCCAGCCCGTCACCCGGGCGCCGAACCGGGCCTCCGCCCCATCCGCCACCGCAGCCTCCAGGTGCGCCAGCACGCACGCCTCCGGGAAGAGCAGGCCGGCGTCCGCCTCGAAGACCGCCACCTCGTCCGGCTCCGGGCGCATCACCGGGTAGCGCCGGCGGATGTCACCCGCCGTCAGCCACTCATGGGCGAGCCCGTGCTCCCGGGCGCTGCGGGCGGAGCCCTCCACCACGGCGCTGCCCTCCGGACCGAGCATCAGCCCGCCGGTGCGGAGCATCAGCGGGCGCCCCGTGCGGCGCTCAAGCGCCTCCCAGAGCTCATAGGCCCGCAGCAGCAGCGGCACATAGGCCGGGTCCTCAAAGTACGCCTTGCGGATGATCCGGGACTGCCCATGCGAGGAGCCCAGGGCATGGGCCGGGCTGAACTGCTCCAGCCCCAGGACCTTCACGCCCCGGGCCGCAAGGTGCGCCAGCGCCGCACTCCCCATGCCACCCAGGCCGAGTACTACCACGTCGTACGTTGCCGCCATCGCTATCTACCCCTCTTCTCATAAAAAAACGCCCGGCAGGAAAAGCCTTGCGCCCGCCGAAGCAAAACCCGAAGGAGCGTGATTCGGTTGCGTCTTGACCATGCCATGCAGATTGTGCGGGACCTGGATGCGGCCGTGGCCACCTTTCGGCAGCTCGGCCTGCACGTGGTGCCCGGCGGCGAGCACCCCGACTGGGGCACCCACAATGCCCTCTGCTACTTTGACGACCTGACCTACATTGAACTGCTGGCGATCCGCTCCGAGGCGGACGCCATCCGCTCGGACATGGGCGGCAACGCCCACCGCTTCCTGGCCGGCGGCGAGGGCATTGGCACCGCCGCCCTGCGGAGCGAGCAGATCACGGCTGATGCCGACGCCATGCGCGACCGCGGTGTGGCCGTGACCGGCCCCGTACCCGGCTCCCGCCGCCGCCCCGATGGTTCGCTCCTGACCTGGCAGCTCGCCCTGCCAGCCTGGCCCCAGCCCTTTCTGATCGCGTGGGGCGACGAAGCGCCCGCTCGCCGGGCCGACCTGATCGCCCGGGGTGCGCTTGCGCCGCACCCCATCGCCCCGAGCGGCCTGCGGCTGGAGCGGGTCGCGTGGGCCGTGACCGACCTGGCCGTCGGGGCGGACT
>JAQBPS010000440.1 GCA_028287415.1 Bacillota bacterium
GGAAGAGCTGGTGGCCAAGGTCAAGGGGGCTGCCGGCGCCACGCCCCGCTTTCGCAGGGTGATGGGCCATGATCTCCCGCAGGGCACCATAGCCGTCCAGGTTGGGCATCTCAATATCGAGGGTGATCACGTCCGGCAGCAGGAGTTTGCTCTTCTCGACGGCGTCACGCCCGTCGCGAGCGGTCCCGATCACCGTGACGGACGGGTCGGCCTGCAGGAGGTCGGTCAGAACCTTTCGCATGAAGGCTGAGTCATCCACCACCAGCACGCGCACCTGACGTGTCATTCTGCTTCCCGCCTGACTGCCCAGAGTTGCCGAACGGGGGGTTATCCCACGATCTTCCTGACGGTGGCGAGGATCTTGTCCGGCTCAAAGGGCTTCACAACGAAGTCCTTGGCGCCGGCCTTGATCGCCTCGATCACCATCGTCTGCTGGCCGAGGGCCGAGACCATGACGATCCGGGCGTTTGGATCCAGCGTCTTGATCTCACGGGTGGAGGCAATGCCGTCCATCACCGGCATGGTGATGTCCATGAGCACCAGGTCAGGCCGGTAGCTCTGGTACTTCTGGATCGCCTCCTGGCCGTTCTCCGCCTCGGCCACCTCGTAACCGTTCTCCGTCAGCAATTTGGCGCAGCGCATCCGCATGAAGGCGGCATCGTCAACCAGCAGAATCTTGGGCAACTCGGTTTCCCTCCCGAATTTATTCGGCTAAAGCTCTCGCTCTCCTCGGCCAACGGTGCTGACCAGCAGCCGCCCCGTGCCGATGAAGAGTTGCACGGTTCTGCCATAGGTGCCACCCACGTCCTCGTTCGCCAGGCGGATGCCGTGCTGCTGAAGCCCGGCCCGCACCGCCTCGCTGTTGCGGGCGCCGATATCCAGTTTGCTGCCGGCTCCGACTATGTTCAGCATCCGGGCGCCGCCCGCCGTGCGGGCGACCAGCCTGGAGCGCAGCGCCCCCAGCCGCACCGCCTCAGCGATGCCGGCGGGGATCGCCGTGTCGGCGAACTTGCCCGGCGGCGCATCCGTGCTCCGCCCCAGGCTGCTGTCGGGGAGGAGCACATGGACCATAACGCCCACGTGTGCCACCGCGTCATACAGTGCCAGCCCGACACAGGAACCCAACCCATAACAGACCAGGACTTCTCCGGGCCGCGATCCGCTCTTCAGCTCCCCTAATCCGACCGGCGTCGCTTCACTCATCATCCAATTACTTCCAACGCTGCGATCAGCCTGGCCATGGAGTCCTGGTCCGGCATCAGCAAAAAGTGACCGGGCATTTCGCGATTAAACGCAGTCTCCACCATCAGCACCTCGTCCCCATTCAGATACAGTTCAGTGACCACCGATTGAAGAATGGCGCCGGCCATGTCCGTCACCACCACCGGTGTGGTGGGGACAATCTTCAGCCCGGTCCGGTCGGAAAGTGCATTGAGGAAGGAGGAGCCGCATACGTTCCCGGTTTCGGCCAGTGCCGACACCCCGATCTCGTCCAGGGTTGCGGTGGTGCCCGGGGGTGCCTCCAGGAGCATGTCCACGACGCGGAGCGCCGTGTCACGGGTGAACAGGAGCATCAGGTGTCCGTTCAGGTCCCCCTCAATGCCGAGGTAGACGGCGACGACGACCACCTCGGGGCCGCCGGCGATGCCGGGCACCACGTTCAGGGGCAGGAACTCAAGGCGCGGGGCCTGGAGGCGAATGCCCCCGGTCGTCATGCTGGACAGGGCCCGGGAACTGTCATCCAACCCCTTGCGGACAATCGCGAGAAGTGTTTGATATTCGCCCTCACGTAACATCATTCCTGCCATGTTTTCCCCCTCGCTACCGCCTGCCGCTGTTGAGCTCTGAGCCGGTGCGGTTCAGCTCGGCCTTGACGGTGTTGATCAGGCTCGAGATGTCCAGGATGATCGCCACATCGCCGTCGCCCATGATCGTGGCGCCCGAGATGCCGGGCACATCGCCGATGAACGTGCCGAGCGGCTTGATGACGACATCGCCCTCGCCGATCAGCGTGTCCACGACAATCCCGATCTGCTTGCCCATAACGGAGACGATCACGACAAAGTACTCATCGGGCTCGACGTAGCCCTCCGGCCGCTCCAGCTCAAAGGCTTCGATCAGGCGGAGGATCGGGATCACCTCGCCCCGCTTGACGATCACCTCACGCTGGCGCACGGTCTGGATCGCGGAGACCGGGATCCGATCCGTCTCGACGACGGAACTGAGCGGCATGCAATAGGTGGTATCGAGCACCTGCACCTGAAGGGAGCGGATGATCGCGAGGGTGAGCGGCAGCTTGACCCGGAACTCAGTGCCCTTGCCGACCTCGGTGCGGATCTCGACCGAGCCGTTCAGCTTCTCGATGTTCTTCTGGACCACATCGAGCCCGACGCCCCGCCCGGAGATGTCGCTCACCTGCTCAGCCGTGGAGAAGCCCGGGGCCCACACCAGGTTGATCACCTCGTGGTCGGGCATGCGGCGGGCCGCATCCTCGGTGATCAGGCCCTTGCGCACGGCGGATGTCCGGATGCGCTGGGGGTCCATGCCCCGGCCGTCGTCACGGACGGAGATGATGATGTAGTTCTCCTCATGGAAGGCCTCCAGGGTGACGGTGCCCTTGGCGGGCTTGCCGGCCCGGAGGCGGTCCCCCGCCGGCTCGACGCCGTGGTCGACGGAGTTGCGCAGCAGGTGCATCAGGGGATCGCCGATCTCCTCGATCACGGAGCGGTCCAGTTCGGTCTCCTCACCGAGAATGACGAACTCGATCTCCTTGACGGCCTTCTGCGCCACGTCGCGCACCATGCGCGGGAACTTGCGGAACAGGTTGTCGACCGGGAGCATGCGGGCCCGCTGAATCTCGTCCTGGAGGTCGCTCGTCATGCGGCCGATGTGGGCGAGCGCACCGGACATGACCTGGGCCATGTCGTCGCCCTCGCGCTCGGTTTCAAGCCGGGTAAGCACCTGGAGCAGCCGGGTCCGGTCGATCACGAGCTCGCCGACCAGGCTCATCAGGTTGTCCATCACGTCCACATCGACGCGGACGGTGCGGGCGTTCTTGCCACCCTTCACAGCGGCAGCCGACTTCTCCTGCGCTGGGGCTGCCGCGGGTGTCAGCACCTCCGGTGCCTGATAGGCCATGACCGCCGCTGCCGCCTGCGCTGCGGGCGCGGGGCGGGCGCCTGTCTCGGATGCGAGGGCAGTGAGCTCAATGATCTGGATTTCGGGCACCCCTGCCAGCGCTGTCCGCACGGCGTCGAGCCGCTGGCCAGTCAGGAAGAGCGCCTTGATCTCCTCACCCAGCTTGTCCTCCTCCACCTCCTGCAGGGTCGGCCAGGAGCGGACAGCCTCGCCGGCATCGCCGACAGCCAGGAGCAGCTGAAAGGTGCGAACTGCGGGCATCGAGGCGTTTTTGTCGACCGCCGCCAACAGCCAGACGGGGGTGAGGCCGCGGCCCTGGCCGGCCCGCAGGTGCCCTTCCTCGGCCGGCGACAGGGGCGGCATGCCGCCGGGCGCCACCGGGCTCCCGCCCTGCGCCGCAGCGGCGGAGACGGGCGCGGTTGCTCCGGTTGCGGCCTGGTCGATGGCGCCCAGCCGGGAGATAATCCCTTCGGTCGTCACATCACCCTCCTCGCCGGTGGCGATCTCCTCCTTGAAACTCATCAGCACGTCCAGACAGGCGAAGAGGGTGTCCACCACCGCCGTCGAGACGGCGAGCTTGCCCTTGCGCAGCTTGTCCAGCACGTTCTCCATCGCATGAGTGACCTCGGCCATCTTCCTGTGGCCGAGCGTGGCTGAGGAGCCTTTGAGGGTATGGGCGGCCCGGAAGATCTCCTGGAGGTGTTCCGGGCTTTCGCCCTCCTTCTCCAGCCTGAGAACGCCGGCCTCCATCACCTGTAGCTGCTCGTCCGCCTCGTCCAGGAAAACCTTGATGTCCTCGGCCGTCATATCGAAGTCAAAGCCCACCGGAGTTTCCCCTTCCTAGACGACCTTGCGTTCCTCGCGCTGTAACACGCGGGGGAGGTCAAGCAGAATAATGAGCCGGCCGTCCACCTTGGCGATGCCCTGCACGTAGTCGGCGTCAAGCTTCGACATCATCGGTGACGGCGGCTCGATGGCGCTGGCCGGTACGCGCAGGACCTCCTGGACGCTGTCGACGATCATGCCGACCTGGCCGGCTTCCAGCTCGGCGACGGCGATCCGCGTCGCCTTGGTGGGTGCGGAGACTTCCAGCCCGAGGCGGCGCCGCAGGTCAACAACCGGGATGACCCGGCCCCGCAGGTTGGTCACGCCTTCGACATAGCGGGGAGTACGCGGGACGCGGGTGACCCGCTGAAGCGGACCCACCTCGCGCACCACGGCGATCTCGGCTCCGTACAACTCGTGTCCCAGCTGAAATACGACGATTTGCGTGAGGGTGTCACGCTGCTGCTGCTGTGCCACGAAAGTCCCCTCCAATAACCATAAAGTTTCAGGCCACCTGGGCGGCGGAGAGGATGCGCACCGGGTCGACCAGTACGACGAGCCGGTTTTCGCCCATCTTCAGGATGCCGGAGACGACCGCGCCGGCATCTCCCCGGGTGATCCGCAGCACGGGCGAGGGCGGGGCGACGGAGCCGGGGACTACGGTGTGGACCTCGGTCACGCTGTCCACGACGAACCCGGCCTGCTGGCCGCCCACCTCCATGACGATAATCCGGGAGCCGGCGTCGTCATGCTGCCGGGCGGAGCGGAAGAGCCGGGCCATGTCGATGATCGGGATCACTTCGCCGCGCAGGTCGACAACCCCCTCGACCACAGCCGGCGCATCCGGCACGGGGGTCGGCTGGATCCAGGGGATGACCTCCTTGACCGCCGTGATGCTCACCGCGTACTCCTCCCGGCCCACACGGAAGACCACGACTTTCTGATCCGCGACGTCGGTCTGCACCGATCGGACACCTCCGTCTGGTATTTACTGGAACAATCTGCGACTAAAATATGTAAGCGTAAATTCAACAGTTATAGCGGGAATTCCTGCCCCAAAACCGCCATAATTTGGTTGCTGTGTTTTTTATGTATGGCCGCGGCCAAATAAATGGCCCGCAGCGGCTTAACTACAGAAAAAGACCCGACAGGACGTGACCTGCGGGCATTGCGTTCGCTATTGTTGCGCCCCTTCGTGGCTGTTGTTCAGTTCATGGCGGGCGAACTCGACGACCAGGCGGTCAAGTTCCTGGCTGATG
>JAQBPS010000458.1 GCA_028287415.1 Bacillota bacterium
CGCCCCTCCCGGAAACGTTTCCAGACCGCTTCCACCTGGTCCGCCCGGTCCGCCGAGGGCCGGGGCTCCTCCCTGGACATGCCACTCGCCTCCACTGCATGTCTATGGATGGGCTGCCGGATTATGACGCGGCCGGCCGCCCTGCCAGCAATGGCGGGGCGGCCGGCGTGCTCTCTTTTACTTAAAACTCAAGTCCCGCCCCCGGATCCGGGCCAGCTCCTCCTGCGGCAGCGCCAGCAGCGCCGCCACCACCTGCGGGTCGAACTGTTTGCCGCTGCCTGCGACGATCTCGCCCACCGCCACCTCGTGGCCCCGCCCTTTGCGGTAAGGCCGGTCGGACGTAATTGCGTCATAGGCGTCAGCGACCGCAAAAATGCGGGCACCCAGGGGAATTGCATCCCCCGCCAGCTGCTGCGGGTAGCCGCTGCCATCGTAGCGCTCGTGGTGGTGCAGAATAATCGGGGTGGCACGCCGGATGAACTCGATGCCCTTCAGCATCTCAAAGCCGATCCGGGGGTGCTGGCGCATGGTTTCCCATTCCTCCGGGCTGAGCGGCCCCTGCTTCTTAAGAATCGCATCGGGGATGCCAATCTTACCGATGTCGTGCAGCAAGGCGCCCCGCATGATCGGCACCAGCTCATCCTCCGGTGCGCAGAGCTTCTGTGCCAGCGAGAGCGTATACTGCACCACCCGGCGGGAGTGTCCCTCGGTCTCGTGGTCCCGCATCTCGAGCGCCTTGGTCAGCGCCTCCAGGGTGCTCATGTAGGCCCGCTCCACCTCATCAACCGCCTGCCGCAGCTCCACAACCAGAGACGCATTGCCGAGGGCGGATGCTGTCAGGTAGACAAATGCCTGGAGGATCTGGATCTCGTCGGTGTCGAGTTCCCGGCTGGGGCTCAGGTAGACCTCGAACTGGCCGAACTGCTCACCGTCCATGGTGCTGACCGGCATGGAGAGTGCCAGGTGATCCTCGGCCCCCTCCAACCCGGCACTCTCGGTAACCACCAGCGGGGTCGGTCGCCCCGAGCGGGTGATCGTGAGGGTGACCCGCGCCGGGGCAAACAGCTTTGCCGTCACCTGCGCGATCAGGTGCAGAAGCGGCACCACGCCCACCCGGGTCCGGGCGAGCACCGATGCGACGCACTGGAGGAACTCCAGCGCCTTGTCCAGCCGGGCACGGTTGGCTTCCTTCTGCGTGTACAGTCTGGCGTTCTCCAGGGCCAGCGCCGACTGGGTCGCAAGGGCCGACACCAGCGAAATCTCGGCGGTGGCAATCGGGCCGCCCTTGTCCAGGTAGACCGTGAGAGCGCCCCGGAACTGATCGCCGTAGAGCAACGGAACAGCGATCATGCCCTCCACGGTGGCCAGGGCGAAGATGTGGCGCAGGCCGGTGGTGCGGAAGTCCTTCGCCAGGTTCTCGACCACGACCGGCTGGCGGGTCACCCGGCACCATTCGACCGGCGATGAGGCCTTGAGCGGGCCCTGCAGCGCTGTGATGAACTCCCGCAGGTAGGCGTCAGGCAGGTTACAGGCGCCGGCCATCGCATAGGTGCCGTCCGCCTCGGGCCCCAGAATCAGGGCCGCCCTCGTGAACCGGGTGAAGCTTACCAGCTGCTCCACCACCAGGTCAGCCACCTGCGGCAGATCTAATACCGACGTCATCGCCCGAGAGGCCTGGAGTATGCTCTGGAGCTGGCGGTTGCGCAACTCCAGCAGGCGGCTCTTCTCCTCGCTGGCCGCCTCAGAAACGACCAGCCGCCGCAGCAGCACCCGGGCCATACTCTGACCCCACCAGGCCATGGCCGGCCCCACCAGCAGGAACAGGGCGAGGTTGATCAGCCGCTCCGCCCAGGACCCCGGCGAAACGAGACTGCCCTTCCAGGCAAATTCGTACACCAGCACCAACAGCGTCAGCCCCAGGGGGATGATGGACCGATTTCGCAGCGCCGCCATCCCGGAAGGGCCACCAGCCTGACCACCCTTGTCCGTCATCCCGTTCCCCCTCCTGCACGCCCCACCCCGGATCATCGCATAAATGGCATTAACGTCAAATTTCGACATAAATTGGCACTTCCCTGCGCGGGTCGCCCCTGGGGAAAAATAAAAACGAGGCCCTCATTTGAGGGCCTCGTTGAATGTACGCTAGAATTTAATTGGCGGCCGCGAGCCGCAGCTTGGGGAGGTCTTCGATCTCACCCGTACCACGGGACAGCGCCCGGTAGCCTGCAACCCGACCGCCCAGAGCCGCCTTGAGGTAGTCAGTGGCGACCTCGGGGTCAACGGTGGTGCCGCAGGTGTAGCAATCAATGGCGGCAAAGCCTTCCTCGGGATAGGTGTGAATCGAAAGGTGGGACTCCGAGAGGACCAGAACGCCAGTGACGCCCTGGGGAGAAAACTTGATGAAGCTCTCACCGACGATCGTGGCTCCACAACGGCTCGCTGCTTCAAACATGGCGTTACGAAGGAAGTCGGCGTCATTGAGGGTGTCGAAGGAGACGTCGCGCAGATCCATGGTCACATGCCGGCCATAGGTAGAAAAGGACACTGATAACTCCCCCTAGGAATGAATTCTAGCCCTCTCAAGCTAGACGGGACCATCGTCACGCCCACGGGGGAAAAGTCGGGCACTCTCTTCGAAGCCCCAACCCTTTAAGGCGTACTAGGTTCCTGTGTCGGACCAAAGTGTTGAGCCGTCTCAAACCTCCGTAATGTGGACAACCGGAAAGGTTGGCTGGCGATAAGTCGCATCCAATGTCCCGCTGTCTGAGCACCTTTAAAAGAATAACGGATTATGCCGTCGACCGCAATACCTTGGACGCGAAAGTCACGCGATTTATTCAGGGCTGCATGCCGCTGGCAGCATCAGCCAGGCGCTTAGCGGCACATGGGCTGGCTGCAAAATTCAAGTGAACGTATGAGGCAAGGGTACGACCGGCCGCAAAGCCTTCGTGCCGCGGTGCGTCAAAGCTGCCCTGACAGCTCCAGGCAGGATCGTCCGGCGTTCCCGTTAGCTCAGAGCAATGAAACTCGTGCCCCCGGACCTGCTCGCCGGCCCGCGCCAGCAAATGATCGCGCCGGGCCGTCGCCGTGACGTAGCCAAGCCGCAGCCCCGTGCCCTGCATGCGGGCCTCGCAGTTCAGCCGTCCGACCATCGGAAAACGGCTGCCCTCGCCATCAACAATGGCGTCGGTCAGGTACATAAGCCCCCCG
>JAQBPS010000467.1 GCA_028287415.1 Bacillota bacterium
CGCCCCGTTGTCCGTTGCACTCCTGACAGGCGCAGATGCAGTTCTCCATGGTCGTGCGTCCGCCCTTGGACCAGGGGATTACGTGGTCCATGGTGTCGCCGGGCTCACCGCACCAGTAGCAGACATAGTCGTCGCGATCGAGCACCTTCAAGCGGATATAACGGTAAGCAAACGGGTCAAAGCGCAGCCGAATTCGAGTGGGGCCGATCCATTTGGCCCGGTCAAGCCGGACCTCACGTTCGGCCACCTTACGCCGGCACGGCGTAAGGGTTCGTCCGCGATTGTCAATCACATCAATAAGCTCAGCCAGAACGATACCTCCTACCTCCTACACCCATTATGCCCCAATGGTGCGTGATCGAGTCATAGCGTATTTGCGGAAAGCGAACAGGGTCAGAAGCGCGGGCGTCACATCCATGGCGAAGGCATTGAACAGCGACCGCTGCATTGTGCCCAGGACAGTGTCCCCCAGGCGGCGGCTTGTCCACGGCGCCAGCACCGAACCGGGCGCAGCGCGACGCGATGGCGGGCGGGCGCCTGCTGGCGGAACCGGCAGGAACGCACGAATCAGGCCGGAGGCAATGCCACTGTTGCCTGCGACGGCCAGCGTCCACTCATACTTGCTCAGGGAGCGCGCGGGCAGCCAGTTGGCGCGAAAAACCGGCCAGCTGAATGCCGAGCGTATTCCAGATGAAGAAGTTGATCATCATGAAGCTGAAGGCTGAGGCCCGCTGGTCCAGTCGATTGCTCCGGCGAGCACGGGGCTTTTGTTCATGAACATGAGCGCATTGCCCACCGTGCCCAGAATGAAGCAGCCGAGGAGAAGCGGGTAGCTGGTCAGCCATGGCATGATCAGGCAGCGGACACTGAAGAGAATCGAACCGGTCACGTACAGGCCCCGCCGGCCCCAGCGACCTCCCGCCAGGCCGATTGGCATGGCAATGGCGGCGATCAGCAGGGGGGAGAGCGATTGCAGTGTGCCTATATGGTTAGCGGTGTAGCCGATCTCCAGCAGGTGCAGGTTGAAGAGGGTGCCGAAGATGGCTTGCGCAAACGCAAAGAAGATGTCACTGAAGTAGAAGAGCTTGACCGTTTTCGGGAAGCGATTCCACTGTGTATACAAGTCCTTGATATAGGTCAACACTCATGCTCCCGGACATTATTCCGCCACGGATTTCACAGATTCCACGGATTCGGGGACAAACACAGATTAACACAGAGAAAAATATATTTTTGTCCGGTATCTGTGTTCGGATTTAAAATCAGTGTAATCCGTGAAATCCGTGGCCATAAAAGTCTCATGGCCCGCCGTCTACGTTCTGATTCTCTGTACATCAGTGTACCACAATTGACGCATCCGTGCTTTCTGTGAACGCGTGACTTTTGCAATTGCAAACACCTGTTCGTGAGTGGTACAATCTTGCTTGTCAGCATTGCGGGGGCTGGTATGCTATCATAGTATGATGAAATGCCCCGGCAGCCACGCTGTAAATCCGGCACCTCAGGAGGCGGCTCTTTTGGCCAAAGATAAAATCATTGTGAAGGGTGCTCGTGAACACAACCTTAAGAACGTCGACCTGGAGCTGCCACGTGACCAGTTCATCGTGTTTACGGGCGTCAGCGGCTCTGGCAAGTCGTCCCTCGCGTTTGAGACCATCTACGCGGAAGGGCAGCGGCGGTACGTGGAGTCCCTGAGCGCGTACGCCCGGCAGTTCCTTGGCCAGATGGATAAGCCCGACGTTGATTATATTGAAGGGCTTTCCCCGGCCATCTCCATCGACCAGAAGACAACATCCCGGAACCCCCGGTCTACGGTGGGAACCGTTACAGAGATTTATGATTACCTGCGCCTGCTCTATGCACGCATCGGCCGGCCTCATTGCCCGACCTGCGGCAAGCCAATCTCCCAGCAGACCGTCGAGCAAATGGTCGACACCATTTTGCAGATGCCGGAGGGCACCCGCATTCAGGTGCTGGCACCGCTGGTGCGCGGCCGCAAGGGCGAGCACGAGAAGATCTTTGAGGATATTCGCAAGGGCGGCTACGTTCGCATGCGGGTAAACGGCGAGATCATGGACGTGACCACCGAGCCCCCGGCCCTGGACAAGAAGAAGAAGCACACCATCGAGGTGGTGGTGGACCGCCTGGTCGTCAAGGCCGAGATCGGCAAGCGGCTGGCGGACTCCCTGGAGACCGCCACCAAGCTGACTGGCGGGATCGTCACCATCGACGTGATCGATGGCGCCGAGATCCTGTTCAGCCAGAACTTTGCCTGCCCGGACTGCGGCACCTCGATCGACGAGCCGCAGCCGCGCATGTTCTCCTTTAACAACCCGTTTGGCGCGTGCCCGGCCTGTACCGGCCTCGGCCAGAACAATGAGATCGACGCGGAACTGCTCATTGACCGGCGCAAGTCGATCGAGGACGGCGCCCTGGTGCCGTGGGCGCGTCACACCGGCCAGTACTTCAATAACATGGTTGAGTCCCTGTGCACCCAGATCGGCATCAAGCGCAACGTGCCGCTGGATGAGCAGGACCCGAAGTTTATTGATATCCTGCTGTTCGGCTACCCGAACGGCAAGGTGCGTTTCCGCTATGAGAACATGTATGGCCAGACGAAGACCTACGAGGTGGTCTTCGAGGGCGCCGTGAAGACTCTCGAGCGCTACTACAAGGAGACCTCCAGCGACGGTCAGCGGGAGTGGATCGAGGAGTTCATGACCCAGAAGGCCTGCCCGGTCTGCCATGGCGCCCGGCTCAAGCCGGAGTCCCTGGCGGTCAAGGTTGGCGAGCTGTCGATCGCCGAGCTGACGCAGATGGACGTGATGCGTGCTCGCGAGTTCATGCAGCACCTGGAGCTGAGCGCCCGGGAGCAGGCCATTGGCCGGCAGATCCTCAAAGAGGTGAACGAGCGGCTCGGCTTCCTGATCAACGTCGGCCTGGACTACCTCACGCTCAGCCGGTCAGCCGGGACGCTCTCCGGCGGCGAGGCCCAGCGCATCCGGCTGGCCACGCAGATCGGCTCGCACCTGGTGGGCGTGCTCTACATCCTTGACGAGCCCTCGATTGGCCTGCACCAGCGGGACAACGAGCGCCTGATCGAGACGCTGAAGCGCCTGCGGGACCTGGGCAACACGCTGATCGTCGTCGAGCATGACGAGGAGACGATGCTCGAGGCTGACTGGGTCGTCGACATCGGGCCGGGGGCGGGCGCCCATGGCGGCGAGATCATCGCCAGCGGGCCGCTCTCCGAAATTGTGAAGAGCGAGCGCTCCCAGACCGGCGCTTACCTGTCCGGCCGCAAGGAGATCCCGATTCCCCTGAACCGCCGCCAGCCGAACGGCAAGTGGCTGACGCTCAAGGGCGCACGGGAGCATAACCTGAAGAACGTCACCCTGAAGGTGCCGCTCGGCACGTTCACTTGCGTGACCGGTGTCTCCGGCTCGGGCAAGTCGACCCTGGTCAACGAGATTCTCTACAAACGCCTGGCAGCCGACCTGAACGGCGCCCGCCAGCGCGCCGGCGAGCACGACCGGCTGGATGGTCTGGAGCACCTGGAAAAGGTGATCGACATTGACCAGTCCGCGATCGGGCGGACGCCCCGGTCGAACCCGGCCACCTACACCGGCGTGTTCGACCTGATTCGGGACCTGATGGCCCAGACCCCCGAGGCGAAACTGCGCGGCTACAAGGCCGGCCGCTTCTCCTTCAACGTGCGCGGCGGGCGCTGCGAGGCGTGCAAGGGCGACGGCATCATCAAGATCGAGATGCACTTCCTGCCTGATGTATACGTGCCGTGCGAGGTTTGCAAGGGCGCCCGGTACAACCGTGAGCCCCTCGAGGTGCACTACCAGGGCAAGAACATCGCCGAGGTGCGCGACATGACCGTCGATGAGGCGGTGGAGTTCTTCCGGCCGATCCCCCGGATCTATAAGAAGATGCAGACCATGCAGGACGTCGGTATGGGCTACATCAAGCTCGGGCAGCCCGCCACCCAGCTGTCGGGCGGCGAGGCGCAGCGGGTGAAGCTCGCGACCGAGCTTTCC
>JAQBPS010000493.1 GCA_028287415.1 Bacillota bacterium
TTCCCGATGAAGTTGCGACGGCCATCGGCTCTGCCCGTTTCCTGGATGGGAACACAGGCTGGGTAACCGTCGCCACCGGGGCCGCCACGAAGTTCCTGCGCACGGCCGATGGCGGAAAATCGTGGGAAACCCTGGCCGCACCGCAGGCCACCCCTGGCTTCCTTGCCTTTGCTGACACACAGCACGGCTGGTGGCTGGCACGCACTGACGCCTCCATGGGCTCGGAAACAGTCGAACTGTACCGGACCAACGATGGCGGCAAGAACTGGACACCGGTGGCCAAGACCGCCCCGGCCGGTCAGGGGAGCCCCGGTTCGCTGCCCCGGACGGCACTCAAAACCGGCATGATGTTTCGGGATGCATCCAACGGCTGGGTGACCGCCGAGTCGCGCCAACCGGATCAGGTCTGGCTCTATCGCACCTCTGACGGGGGGCAGACCTGGCGCCAGCAAAGCCTGCCAGTGCCTGCCACCTTCAAGGGCCAGTCCCCCCGGACGGCGGCGCCCCGCTTCTTCTCGGCGACGGCGGGCATCCTGCCTGTCACCTTCACGGATAGCTTGGAGACGGTGTTCTACCGCACCACGGACGGCGGCGAAACCTGGACACCCACTGCGCCGGTGAAAACCAGACCGTTGCCGAACGGTGCGCTGCTGGCGGACTTCGCGGACCCCGCACACGGCTGGACCTCGGACGGCAGCGTACTCTATAGCACCACGGACGGCGGGGGCACCTGGACGTCTAAGACTCCCGGCACATCCCTGGCCGGCGTTCAGCAGTTCAACTTCGTCACCCCCCAGATCGGCTGGGGCGTAATGGGTGAGGGTTCCGCCACGCTCATCAAATCGACGGACGGGGGCACCACCTGGACGGCGGTCAGTGCCCGGTAAGCTCCGCACAGATCCAGCCATGAAAAGAGCCGGCACCCGAAGGTGCCGGCTCAGGCTGCAGACAAAGGCACCGCTTGCCGCGTAGTGCTGCGGACCCTGGAATCGAACTGCAACAGCGTCCAATTTTATCACCGCCCACCCCGCACGGAACTGAAAAATTCGGACGAATCGAAGCCAAATGACGCCTAATTGGGCCGCTGGAGGCCGATCTGGGCCTCCCGCGTAGCCCTGAGCACGTACAAATGGTAATTTAAGGTAAAAATCGGGGTAATTGATCCGAATTTTTCAACTCAGCCATCCGAGCCTGGTGCAAAAAATGGACGGTGGGAACCGGGCAGCCGGGCAGGGTAGCGGCGAAGGCGCAACGCAACCATTGTGCCCACCGCTGGACCGGCGGGGCGGAGTCGCGCTGCTTGCCTTCCCGCTGAGCGCTCTAAGTGATGGCTCTTTAACCAGCGACTTTGTCATCATCCTGAGCGGCACCTTACTTATGAATCACAATCTCAGCCGCCGTACCCTGCGCCGGGTAGGACAGCATCAGCGGCCCGGCCCAGGTGATCTCGACCTGCGGGCCAACCTGAAGGTCCGCAACCGCGCCGGCCCTGGTCTGCGCTGCCTCCCGCACCGTGATCCGGGTTGACGACGTGATCGATGCCCAGGTGAGCCGCTGCTCGCTGTTGGCCATCCGATCCCCCGCCAGCAGCACGCGCGGATGCTCCCCCGCCTCAACCTGCGTGATGGTCCCCCGCTCCGCCTGCTGGCCTGCGCCCGGCGCTGCCTTGACTGGGGAGGTCAGCACGATTGCACTGTCCGTGCCCGTCTGCACCTGGAACCCGAAGATGCCCGACAGCGCATCCGCCGATATCAGCGTCCGCCCAGCGACCAGGGTCGGCGGCTGCTTCATCTGGATCATGCGCTCCGGCATCCGCACATGGATCAGCTTGACCGCCGGGTCCCAGGTCACCGTGCCGCCGGCCGCTTCCGCAATCGCACGGACCGGGACCATCAGGACACCAGCCACCATGACGGGTCCCTTGTCGAACTTGACGCTCTTGCCATCCACCGTTACGGCAGTCGGCACCTGATTGACATCAGCCGCGGCGGCCGCAGGCAGCAGCACGCTCGGAATTTTGCCGGGGCCAGCCTCGGTCGCCCACACCGGTGTCGCGAGTGAGGCTGCGAGGCAGAGCGAAAGTGCGGCCCTCATCATGCGAGAATCCATCCGAACAACCTCCCATCAGTGTCTATCATCTGAATAGACGGTACTGCGGGAGTTCGCATTGCACTGGACCGCAGCAAGCTTAGCCTACCCCTGCGTGCCCGGCCTCAGCCGCCCCATGATCAGCGAGTCCACATACTGCCCGTCCCGCCAGGCATTCAAGCGCTTGCGCCCCTCGAGCTCAAAGCCGAACTGCTGGTACAGCCGCACGGCCCGGTCATTATCCGGATAGACCTCCAGCTCCACCCGCACGAGGTTCAGCCAGCGGTCCGCCGCATCGATCGCTGCCGCCATCAACGCCTTGCCGATCCCCCGCCCCTGGTACTGTTCACTTACCATCATACCCAGGTGCGCCACATGCCGGGTGCGGGGGCGGGTGCCCCAGTGCAGGCTGATCAGGCCGGCCGCCTTGCTGTCGGCCTCGGCCACCAGCACATAGCTTGTGTCGGGACTATTACCCTCAAAGCGCGTGCGCCAGGCCGCTACGCTCTGGATCGGCAACTGCAGCGTGCCCCACACCACGCTGGGCTGTGCCGTGTACGCTGCCACATCCTCCGCATCATCCGGGCGCGCCGCCCTGATCGTCACGTCTGCCATGGCCCGCATCCTCCTATGGTCAAATTGCGAGCCAGTGTTTCAGTCGACCAGGCTGAAGGTCCGGCCGCCATACAAGAAGAGCTGTCGCATAGGTATCTGCCTCCACGCATTCCGATGCCGTCCTGAATACACGATTCCGCTGCAGACAGAAGGGATCGATTCGCTGGCCGCGGAACTGTGGTCGTGAAACCGGTGGTGCATTCGCTGCGCCTTATTGAAAATTCGACGGGCGAAGCGCTCTCCCTGCGTGTCCGGAAAGGAGCGTATCCCATGAAAGTGATCGTGACCGACTACAACCCCGCATGGCCGGAGGCCTTTGAGCGGGAGGCCGCGGCGTTGCGGCCTGTGTTCGGGGAGTTGCTCGTGGCCATTCATCATATCGGCAGCACGGCGGTGCCGGGGCTGAAAGCGAAGCCTGTGGTCGACATCATGCCGATCGTGACCGATATCAGCGCGGTCGATGCGCTGGTCGAGCAGATGAGCACCCTGGGCTATGCGGCCAGGGGCGAGGGCGGTCTACCCGGGCGGCGCTACTTCTTTCGCGACATCGGCGAGATCCGCACACACAACGTCCACGTGTTTGCGGAGAGCAACACGGAGGCGATTGACCGGCATCTCGCGGTGCGCGATTACCTGCGCGCACACCCGGACGCAGTGGCAGCCTATGGCGCCCTGAAAGCGGAGCTGGCGCAGCGTGTCAACCACGACATCGAAGCGTACATGGATGGGAAGGACGAGTTCGTCCGGCGCCTCCAGGCGGCGGCGCTCAAGTGGTACAGGTCACGGCGCGAGGAGAAACCTGATCACTAGTTCGTTGAACCGCTTGGTCTGCTCGATATTGCAGAGGTGGCTCGATCCCGGGAAGAGGTGCAGCCTGGCGTTTGGCAGCAGCTGGCGCAGAATGAAGGCGTTGACCACCGGGATTAGCCGGTCATTCGAGCCGGCGAGCACCTTCGCCGGATGCCACAGGCGGGTACTGCGCCCCGGAAGGCCCGGCCAGGTGCCGCCGGCGATGCCGATGGCGAGGCGGGCATTGTTGGGCGTATCGGCCGACATGGCCCTGCGGGCGATTTCCAGAAACTCGTCCGGGTGCGTGGCAATGTAGTGGTCGGAGAGCACCAGGGACATGCGGCGCCGGAAGTTGGCGAGCGATGACAGGAAGGGCAGGGGCGCCGCCATCGCCAGGTTCTCCGCCGGGGTCGGCACCTGGACCAGATCGCCGGCTGTCGACCCGATGAGCACCAGCTTTCCGGCAGCGGTCGGATAGGAAAGTGCGATCTCCTGCACGATCGATCCGCCCAGGGAGGTGCCCACCAGGTGGGTACGCCCCAGGCCGAGGGCGGCGATCACGTCGACCGTCTCGCGGGCCATCTCCGCCACGGTGTACAGCCCGGAGGGCTTGTCGCTCAGGCCGGTGCCCCGGTTGTCCAGCGCAACCACCCGGAAGTGGCGGCTGAGGGCGGGAATGTTCTTAAACCAGACCCAGCTGCCCACCACCCCCTCCAACAACAGCAGGGACGGCCCGGCACCGCTTTCCTCGTAGTACAGTTCGATCCCCGTGCTCACCCTGATTCTGGGCATGGATACCCTCCGTTCGATGCGGGTACCCCCTCTCTATGCTCATGGGCGCCCGGCTGACACCCATCCCCCGCCAGCCCACCCGCCGCATCGCCGCTGCGGGCCTTCGGCGCGTACCGCGTCCGCACCAGGCCGAGCATCTCAGCCACCGACACGTCATGCTGCCGGAAGATGGCGCCCATGTAAAAGCGAATGTCGTAGTTCCCGTCCCCGTATATTACCAGCAGGAGGGTGTCGGCCGCGGGCTGGCCCCACTGTTCCGCCACCCGGTCCAGGTCCAGGTCGCAATTTTCGCCATCCGCATAGGATGACCCCCACACGGGAGGGATGCGCATGGCCACATCGCCTGATCAGCGCCCGGGCGCCGGCGGTGTGCCGATCGGCCGGCCCGCTGCCAGCTTCTTGCCCGCAGGTGCGCCTGTGGGCGGGCTGGCGTCGACTTTCAACATCGGGGGTGCGCCGATCGCCATCCTCGGTGGTGTGTTCGGGGACGGGCTGCCGCTCGGCGGGCCCGTCGGCCAGATCTTCCGCGGCACCGCACCGCTCCCCAACACGCTCTTCCTCAACACCGTCACATCGAGTGGACCGATCGGCCTCTTCTTCATTGGCACAAGCGGCGCACCCATTGGCGTGCCGACCTTTGGCGGCGGTGGTCTGCCGATCGAGCCGAGCCCACCCTTTGCCAGGGAGATTGCCGCCATCGGCCCGCTGACAGCCGGAGTTGTCGGCCCGCCCCCGCCTTCCGGCGGTGCGCCGATTACCGGACAGGCGGGGATTTAGGCGAGGGCCGCCCCCGCCTTGCACGGGTCGCAGGTGTTCCGGGGCCAGGCAGCGAAATACTTGCGACTAAGAGCAACCTCCGGGGAAGTGACCGCCCTGAACCCGTTTCCCTACCATGAACACCCGCTGACGGTGCTGGAGGCAGAGCTGGCGCATCTGAGCGCAGATCGACTCACATGGAGGCCGGCGGCGGGACGCAACAGCATCGGGTGGCTCCTTGCGCACATGCTCGGTACGGAGGACTTCTGGGTCCACCAGCTGGCATACGGGGCGCCGGTCGCCCATCCCGTCCCCCAGGAAGATGCCGGCGCCCTGCTGGCGGAGTACCGGCGGGTGCGGGAGGAGACCGACACCCGCCTGGCAGTTGCGACGGGGGAAGGGTTGGAGCGGCTGGTGACTGTACCCGCCTTCAGCGACGGTTGGACGCCCCCTTGCCCGCCCACGGTCCACTGGGTCTTTCACCACGTTTTCGAGCACGAACTGTACCACATCGGCCAGGTCTCGCTGCTACTCCGGCAGCAGGGGCTGGCCCCGCTGCCCTTTTGACTCATTCCGGTCGTTCTGATCCTATCGAGGAGGACCCCCCATGAGCAACGCACCCGTCCGCGTCGGGCTGATTGGCCTCGGCGCCATCGGTCACCGCATCGCCAAATCCTTTGCCGCCAACCGCGAGACCCCCGTCACGTATCTGTGCGACCGGGACGCCGCCCTCGCTGAGCGCATTGCAGGTGAGCTGGGCGGCATCGCCTGGTCCACGGAGTACAAGGCCATGCTGGAGGGCGACCATGTCGACCTCGTTTACATCGGCGTGCCGCCCCGCTTTCACCGGGACATCGCCCTGGACGTGATCAACGCCGGCAAGCACATCTTCTGCGAGAAACCGCTTGCCCTGACCCTGCCGGAAGCGGCGGAGATGGCTGCGGCCGCTGCCAAAGCGGGCATCGTCCACGCCGTCAACCTCCCGCTGAACTTCGACCCGGGCATCCGCATCTTCGGCGAGCAGGTCGCCGCGGGCTACCTGGGCGATCTGCGCCGGGTCGACCTCGACCTCCTCTTCCCGCAGTGGCCGCGGGCCTGGCAGCAGAATCCCTGGATCGGCGGTCGGGAGCAGGGCGGTGCGATCCGGGAGGTCTCTCCCCACCTGTTCCACGTGATCCTGAGGGCGTTCGGCCCGGTGGTCCGAGTCCAGGCGCACATGGAATACCCGGCCGATCCGGCGGCCTGCGAAACGGGCGCCGCCGGCCTCCTGGAGCTCGCCTCCGGCCAACTGGTGGCGGTCAGCCTGCTCTGCAACGTCCCCCGCCCCGAGACCGTCAGCCTGACGGCGTACGGCACCGAGGGCACGCTCGGCCTCCAGCGATG
>JAQBPS010000517.1 GCA_028287415.1 Bacillota bacterium
TGTCCGGTACATAGCCGCGCAGGTCCTGTTCCTCGGCCAGATACTGAAGGCCGGCCTCCAGGATCTCCTGCAGCTCGGGTTCATTCAGAAACTGAACCTTGCCGTCATAGGCGATGATTTCGGCCAGGATCAGCACGGAGAACGTCCGCCCGAAGACCTGGTCATTCTCGCCCTCACCGGGCCCCATCCGGAGATTGGCCAGGAGTTGCGGGAGCATCTCACGGCATTCAGCCGGCGAAAAGTGACCGCGCTGTACCCAGGTCGCCAAGAGTTCGTAGGAAAGGCTGTCCCTGAGTTCCGGGTCGGTTGAGCACAGGCCGTCTAAAAGTGCCGGCACCAGCTGAGCGGTCGTGTAACCGGCCGGAATCGCATAGTCCGCTTCCTTTGCGGCTCGCCACAAGGCCTTGTCGATCATAGCGGTCTCCTTATGTATTGGTGTTTTGTAGATTCACCTTTGCGCTCCTGCTGTCCTTCGTTCGAGAGTCGTGGGGCCCTGTTGGCAACTTTTTTCCATCGGTAGGCCGGCGTATCGAGAAAATAGTTGCCAAGGACGGCAGGTGCCGGCATCGCCCGGCTCCGTTTCGCCCATTTTCGACGGATTCCGACGTTCCCTGGGCCATCCTGGGCCCCCGTCGGCCTGCATCAGCCCATCCTGGGTCTCCATCAGCCCATCCCGGCCCCCCATCAGCCCATCCTGGACCCGCCTTGGAAACTTTGTGCTCGTTCGTTCACCACGGACCTGGAAAATAGTTTCCAACAACCAGGGGATTTGGCAGACTGAATAGAAATATCTACCAGATAGAGTCGAGAGGAGCAAGTGCATGGACAAATTGGTCCCATGTCCCGTGCTGTTGGCCCCAGGTATCTCAGCATCGGCGAAGTTGATCTGCCTACTGCTGCGCCCGCAGACTGGCGGCGGCCCAGCAGGCCCAGCCGACCCGGCCCTGCTGGCCTCACAGAGCGGGCTGTCCCGCAAGACAGTTGTCAAGGCACTCTCCGAACTGGCTGATGTCGTGGTTCAGCGATCGCAAGCCCCCGCCATTCACATGCCGCCCGATCTTCTGGTGGACCAGAGCGTCGGGATCCAGGGCAGGCTCCTGTACGGTCACATCCAGATGTTGCCGACGTTCACCCATCCGCGGGGCCGATTCACCTATACGCACCTCAGCGCCCTCACCGGTATCTGCCGACCGACGCTGCGGCAGGCGGTCAAAGAGCTTGTGGATGCGGGGTGGCTGGAAGTCGAAAAAGAGCACCGCCGCGCCCTGACCCGCTTTCTCATCTGCAATCCCATTGTCGACAAGGGTCAGGCCGAGGTGGTCCGGGCGCAATGGCGATTGGCGGGCGTGAAGTGGCTGGGAGAGGTCCTGATGCGAGAGTACCTGTCCCTGCTGATCGCCTCTGACCAGTTCCAGGACAATGCCACCCCAGGCTTTCTCGTCAACCCTTTTACAGATGAGTACCTGCAATTCGATCGCTTCTACCCGCCGACCGTGGCCTTTGAATACAACGGACCTCAGCATGACGGCCCTACAGACCTCTTCTCCGCAGAGACCGCCGCCCAACAGCAAGGCCGGGACCTGATCAAGCTGGGCATCTGCGCGCGCCGGGGCATCACACTCGTCGTTGTCCACGCAAGGGACCTCACCCTCGCTGGCATGCGCCAGCGAATCGGCACCCTCCTCCCGCTGCGCAACCTGCACGGCCACGAACCGCTCATAGCCTTCCTGAAGTCCGAAAGCCGCCGGTGCCGCTGCGCACCCAAACGCTACGACGGTCAGCACCCCTGAGGTGTTGGCCGTCTGGTTACTTCGAGGGCGGCGGCAGGTGCCGGCTGCCCCCATCGATTACAATTACGAATCAATCCCCTTCCAAACTCTAATTAGTCAAAGCGTTAAAACCCTCGTCAACATAATTGACAGCAGATTTCTACCGTTGTATACTCCCTACAACGCTAAAGAAGTGCGCCTGAGGGTTCCGCCCCGCAAGGGGGTCAGCGACCGAGCGGCGCAGCCTTAACCGGCACACCGCAGGCAAAAAAGACCAGGCGGGTAGGTTCGTCAGCACGGCCTGGGACCGGGCTTTTTTTGTTCCCTTTGAAGCTACGACTGCGTAAGCTGTCGGTCCAGGCGATTTCAGCAGAACGCATTTTATGCATACAGATGCATAATTTCTCACTTTAACCCGTGACAGCCGAGAGGGGGGACCGTACCGTGAATCATGAACCGCTGCTACTGCAAATCCAGGAGGGCCCCCGGGGCTGCAAACCTGTGATCATCACGGCGAATCGGTCCCGCCGCGGGGGCGACAAAAATTCCCCGCCGCCAGAATATCTGCAGAACGGGGGGGTGGGAGCGTGACGAAGCGCGTACGGCATGAACGCGAGATCCGGGAGTATCTGCACCGCTTCGAACATGACGCCTGCGCCCTGATGGCGGGCGTCCGCAAGGACGGCAAGCCCGCCCACCAGCTCGTGCTGGATGCAGTCGCGGCGCTCGTCAAAATGGTGCATCGCTCCGGCGATGTGGACGGGGAAGGCGACGGCTGTGGCCTTCAGCTCGACATTCCCCGCAAGCTGTGGCGCGGCTGGCTGAGCGAGGCCGGCCAGGACGGCGCTCTCGCCGACGCTCCCAACTTCGCGGTCGCCCACTTCTTCATCCC
>JAQBPS010000578.1 GCA_028287415.1 Bacillota bacterium
GGGGGGCACCGATGAAGTGACCGGGACCATTGTGCATCCGCCCAGAATGAGGCCACCGACCACCGCAAACACGGGCCAGCGCCGTTTCATGTAAGTCATCCTCCTATATGTGGGGTACGTGTCAGACAAGGTTCGCAACCCTTTATATTGGTCATTCGTATATAATTTTACATCTAATCTATATCGTTCGACAAATATTTCTCAGCTCCTCGCAACTGGCTCACATCCGTGTAAAAGATATGCGAACGCCCGCCGCAGCTTGTTTACACCAGCGAAAAAAAGCCCGCAGTGCAGTTTGGTTGCACTAGCGCACATCGGCGAAATCCATGTACACTAAGGTGCAACCTTGTTTAATGTTGTACCGTCTAATGCCTAAGAAAACGTCTGGAGGTTACTCGAATTCATCATGCGTAAGCCTGTAATCGCCACCATGGCGGTTGTCTCGCTGGTCCTCTCCGGTTGCGGTACGCACGTAGCTCAAGGCCCGGCCTCACCCACACCGCCCGTAACCGCCAGCGACGCCCCGGGCACGCAGACCCCGCCCAACCCGAACACCACGCCGCCGGCTGTTAAGCCGCCTGAGACGCCCACACCCGTCAAGCGGGAGGTGCCGAACCCGGTCCACGGCATCATGATCTCGGGCTGGTACGCCGGCTCGCCGGACCTGTCGGGACCACTGCTCACCTGGGCGAAGGGCGCCGGCATCAACACGCTCGTCCTGGATATCAAGGCCGAGGACGGCAAGCTGTCGTGGGAGTCCGATGTCCCGCTGGCCAAGGAGATCGGCGCCAACCTGCGCAAGGTCGGCGACATGGCCAAGGTGATCAAGGAGATGCACGACCAGGGCTTCTGGGTCGCCGGGCGCATCGTCACGTATAATGACGCCTCTCTCTACCGTGCCCGGCCAGCCTGGGGCATTCCTGGCTTCCCCGGCGGCGCCTACTCCTTTATGGACCCGAAGAATGAAAACGTGTGGCAGTACAACCTGGATGTTGCCAAGGCTGCGGTGAAGGTCGGCGTGGATGAGATTCAGTTCGACTACATCCGCTACCCGGACAAGCTGATCGCAGGCTTCAACAAGGATACCGGCCCCGAGTACCGGACCAGCAACATTAATCACTTCCTTCAGAAGGCTGTAGATGAACTGCACCCGCTGGGCGTCAAGGTTTCAGCGGATGTCTTCGGGCTGACCACCTCCGTGGCCGAGGGCGATGATATGCAAATCGGGCAGGATTATAAGCAGATGGCCGAGATCGTCGATTACATCTCCGCAATGGCCTACCCCTCCCACTACGCTGCCGGCACTTACGGCCTCGCCAATCCGAACAAGGCACCGTACGAGACGGTCAAGAACTCGCTTCAGCGAGGGCTGGACCGCACCCCGGGGATTCCGATCGAGAAGCACCGGCCCTGGATCCAGGACTTCAACCTCGGCGGCGTCGTGTACGGACCGGCGGAGGTGATGGCTCAGGTGAAGGCGCTGAACGATGTCGGCATCAAGTCGTGGCTGATCTGGGACCCGAGCAACAAGTACAGCCGCGGCAACGATTACGCTAAAACCGGGCAGTAATGCGCATAACCAAGGCCTCGGGCGCTGATAGCACCTGGGGCCTTGGACGAATATTGTGCGCTGTGTAGGTAAAAGGATCGGAAAAAGCCCCGGATGCTCATACCACCCGGGGCCTTCGTATGTTAAATTATCGGCAGATGAAACCAACCTGGAGGCTGAGCGCGTGCTGACTCTCCGCTTCGACCCCGAGTTTACCGGACAAATCCCGTTCCTGCGCATGGCGGGCCTGCTGTTCACCGGCGTGACCTGCGGCCCGTCCCCCGCCCCGCTGCAGTCCCTGATCGCGGCGGCAGCAGCCCAGACCGCCGCTGGCATCAAGCTGGAAGAGATCAGTGCCCTGCCGGGCGTCGCCGGTTGGCGCCGGGTGCTGAAGGCACTCGGCACGGACCCCACCCGCTACCGGGTCTCCTCGGAGCGGCTGCTGCGCCGGGCCGTCAAGGGCGAGGGACTGCCTGCCGTCAACGCCCTGGTCGACATCTGCAATGTATGGTCGCTCGTCTCAGGGCTCCCGGCAGGTCTGTACGACGCGGACAAGCTGGCCGGCACGGCGCTTACCCTCGGCGCCGGGCGGCCCGGCGAGTCCTACCCCACGCTGGCGGGCGCGCCCCTGGAGACGGCGGGCAAGCCGGTGCTCCGGGACGACGCCGGCCCCTGCGGGTCGCCGCTCACTGACTCCGAACGCACCAAGACGGACGAATCCACCCGGCGGTGCCTCCTGGTCGTCTACGTGCCGCCAGGCTACCCTGCCGATGAACTGGAGCGCCACCTGGCGCTGGCCGCAGATTGGTACCCCCGCTATGCCGGGGGTGAGCTGGCACAGCAGGTCACCAGCGACGGCTAGCGGATGCCGTCCTTATCGCCCGGGCCCCGCCGCAGCCCGTACCGGGTGGCCAGCCAGAAGTGAAGCGGCAGTTCGATCGCACCGATGAGCATGCCGGCTGCGCCCGCCTCATTCAGGGGGATGCCCGGCCCTGGCGACAGAAACTGCCCCAGGTAGATCGCCAGAAAGGCGACGACGCTCTCGATCGCCCACCGAATCAGCCCCTGCGTCGTGAACGGCAGCACCCGGTCGACCACCCACATGACGATGGCGACAAATGCCGCCATGGCGCCGGCCTGCCCCGGCGAGGGTCCGGCGATCATACCGAACAGCGACAGCACGACCCAGGCGCCGGCCCACTTGAGCGCCAGGGATGTCAGATGCAGCCCCATCAGACCCCCTCCTCCGTGAGATAGAGTGCCCGGTTCCACGCGGCGGCCTGGCCGGGCCCCGTCCGGGGCAGCACCACCGCCTCGAGGGCGTCCCGGTCCGGCTCCCGGTAGAACACACCGGTGGCCACCCGATCGGGGTCGGCGGCCCACTCCATGGCGGAGGTCTGATCGAACTCGTCATGATCCCACTCGCCGTCCAGAATGTGCATGCCGCTTGGGTCGAAGGGCCGCTCAAGGACGTTGACCAGGGCGAAGCCCGGGTGGTGGAA
>JAQBPS010000579.1 GCA_028287415.1 Bacillota bacterium
AGCCCCCGGTCCCAGCGGCTGCGGTCCTGCTCGTCCATCAGGAGCAGGGCGCCGTCCCCGTCAACCCGGGCCGGCAGGCGGCTCGCCTGCAGGTGCATCAGGGCGAGCAGCGCATCAACCGGGGGGCCTCCCGTGGCGGGGTTATCTGCCAGCATGCTGCCGAGCCGTATCGCCTCGGCGCAAAGGTCGGCCCGGACCAGATCCTCGCCGGTGTGAGCGCTGTACCCCTCGTTGAAGAGGAGGTAGAGAACGGCGAGCACATTCTCCCTTCGGGCGGTGAGTTCAGCGGACGATGGGATGGCGAAAGGGATCGCCTCGGTCTCGATCTGCCGCTTCGCCCGGACGATCCGCTGTGCGACCGCTGAGGGCTGGGCGAGGAGGGCAGCTGCGATCTCGTCCACGCTGAAACCGCAGACCGTCTTGAGCGTCAGCGTGGTGCGGGTCAGAGGGCTGAGGGCAGGGTGGCAGCACATGAAGATCATCGCCAGCTCATCGTCGGCCACGAGTTCCGCCTCGTCCTGCCCGGGCAGGGCTGCTGCCGGGCTCGTAGGGTCCATGCCCAGCAGCCGAAGCTTCACAGGCAGGCCGCCCTCACGCCGCAGAACATCCAGTGCCCGGTTTCTTGCCACCTGGAGGAGCCAGGCCTTCGGATTCGCCGGTACGCCCCGGTAGGGCCAGCTCTTGAGCGCCTTGATCAGCGCCTCCTGCACCATCTCTTCCGCCAGGTCGAGCCGGGCAGGGCCGAGCAGGCGGGTCAGGGCGGCGACCATCTGCCCGGCGCTGTGGCGGAAGAGGTGCTCGACCAGCGGGGTGATCTCGGTCATGCGCTGCTGCCTCCCCGGGCGGTGATACTTACGTGGCGTCGACCTGCCGAATCTCCAGGGTACCGCCGAGGGCGAGGCTCGGGTGATCACCGACGATCTGGAGCGCCTCGTCGTAGGACGCGGCCTCGAACATCCAGTAGCCGCCGAGCACTTCCTTGGACTCGAGGTAGGGGCCGTCGGTCACGATGACCTCGCCGCCCCGGGCCCGCAGCACACGGCCTTCATTGTCGGCCAGTTTCTCGGCCGAGAAAACCCCTGTGCGCTTCCGCAGGTTGATCGACCAGTCGATGTACTTCTGCATGATCCGCTGGCCCTCTTCGGGGCTGATCGCCTGCTGGACCGGCTGATCGTGGGTCAACACCATAAACTTTGGCATGTGTGCGATTCTCCTTTGCGGTTTTGATTGCATCCGTTTAGAAGACGAAGCGGGATCGACAGAATCGACATCGTATGCCGAGTAAAGTGCCCGCGCACTACAATGTCAGGCCAGTGTGAAGCGCACGCGTCTTGTGCGCTGAGCAGTAGCTTATGAATAAGTCATTTATTAGCCACGGATTTCACGGCTTACACAGATTCGAACATAAATATATAAAAACGTTTTCACCTGGTCATCTGTGTTTGCGATTCTAAATCTGTGTAACCCGTGAAATCCGTGGCCATATAAATGCCCGCCGCCACCCGCTTTCACAAATATCTGTCCTGGCCATTTTAACAGAAACGCGCCTTCAGCTTGCAAACAAGCTGAAGGCGCGTTGTCCCATATTACCGCTCCGCACCCCGCAGGAACCCCTGCTTCCAAAGCCTGCGCCCCAGCGGCAGGATCGCAATCCCACCGACTGCAGCGGCGATCAGCTGCCCCATGACGATTCCCGGCACGACCGCCGTCGACAAGCCTACTACCTGAGTGAGCCAGAACGCGACCCAGACCGACGGCACCACTGCCACCACCACCGGGGACCAGAGCGGCCCCACCTTGGAGCAAAGCCACGGGGTGAATGCTCCGATCACCGCGCCCTCGATCAGGTCAAGGGGCCGGTGATGGACGCCGGCGAGCGCATTCCCGACCGCCAGCCCCGGAACCAGCCCCGGGTCGAACGCGGCCAGCATGTACAGGCTACTCCCCAGGCGGATCGGCAACAGGTAGCTGAGGGCCACAAAGAGCGCAGCCACGGCCCCATTCCAGGCAATGTACCGCAGTTTCATACCTACTGTTTCACCGCAACAGCGATCAGCGGCAGGTTGGCATCCCGCACCAGGCCGGTGAAGGCCGGCACCGCATCGGCCAGCACCTTCCGGAGCTGATCGAGTTGCCCATCAATCTTGGCCGAGAGATCCGCAAACACCTCGTAGGACTGCTTCGTGGGTGCGGCGTCATCCATCGCAACCACGTCGGCCACAGTCGCCAGCTTATTGTTGAGCTGCATCGGGAAGTTGAGCGGGTCCTCATGCGACTTGGACTTGACCTGCATGAGCGCCTCCTCGACAGCGGTGAGGCGGCCCTTCAGCTCATCTGCCGCCTTGGCAATCGCATCCGCATCCTTATGCCCTGCGGCGAGCTTGACCCAGGTATCCACCTGGCCCCGGACATGCCGGACCTGGTTGATCGCCCCGTGCGTCTCGTTCAGCTTGTCCCGCACCTTGATCAGCAGGTCGAACTGCTCCTGGAGCTCCTCATTGGTGGCGGGAATGCGGGGATCCTTGCGGATCTCAAGGCGCTCCGCCAGGGTCTGCCCCCCGACCACCAGCTCGACCTTGTAAGAGCCGGGCGCCGCCACCGGCCCCGTCACGCTGCCCCGCCACATCATGTTGCCCGGCACGTCCTCCGCATCCGGGTAGCGCATGTTCCAGACGAACCGATTCGTGCCGGCATCAGCAGGCACCTTCGGCTCCTTCGGCTTGCCATGGCCACTGTCGTGCCCCTGCCCGCCGGACTTCGGCGCCTCCGCTTCCTTGCTTGTGAACTCCTTGATCAGCTGGCCCTTGGCGTCCAGGAAGCGGAGCTTCACCTCGCCCTCAGGCTTGCTCTTCAGGAAGTAGGTGACGGCCACGCCGATCGGCGGGTTCATGCCGGCGTCGAGCAGCTCGAGCGTGCCGTCCGGCTTGCGGGTGCCGGTCACATTGACCGTACCCAGCCGGTTGTAGACCGTGGTGCCCTGGTCCTTAAAGAAGGTGCGGAAGGCGCCCTTCACCCGATAGGTGACCGGCGTGGTGAACAGGTGCGCATCAGCGCCGCCGACCTGATCGGTGATCTGCCGCAGCACGGCCACGCCGCCGTCCAGAATCCAGAAGGAGCGGCCATGGGTGCCCACAACCAGGTCGTCATGCTTGATCACCAGGTCGTGCACCGGGCAGACCGGCAGGTTCTGCTGCAACGGCTGCCACTGGGCGCCGTCGTCGAACGAGACATAGAGACCAGTCTCGGTGCCGGCGAACAGGAGCCCCTTGCTCGCCGGGTCCGCCCGCACCACGCGGGTGAACGAATTCTCCGGGATGCCCTCGGTGATCTTCGTCCAGCTCTCGCCGTAGTCCGTCGTCTTGTAGAGGTACGGCCGGTAGTCATCCAGCTTGTAGCGTGTCGCCGCCACGTACGCCGTGCCGGGGTCGTGGTGCGACGGATCGATGATGCTGATCATCGCCCACTCCGGCAGGTCCTTCGGGGTGACGTTCTGCCAGCTCGTGCCGTTGTCCCGTGAGACATGGACCAGGCCATCGTCCGAGCCGGCCCACAGCACGCCCCTCGTGGCAGGCGACTCGGCAAAGGCGAAGATTGTGCAGTAGTACTCAACGCTGGTCTGGTCGTAGGAGATCGGACCGCCCGCCGGACCCAGCTTGGACTTGTCGTTACGAGTCAGGTCGGGGCT
>JAQBPS010000592.1 GCA_028287415.1 Bacillota bacterium
CCCCGACGTTGTCAAGGAGACGATGGAGATCGCCGTCGACCTCCAGGAGGAGCGGGAGCTCAACGCCGCCGCCGCACTGGATGCCGCTGGCGGCTATGCCCCGACCATCGGCATCATCGGTACGGTCATGGGCCTCGTACAGGTGCTCGGCCACCTCGGCAGTGACAGTGCGGCCCTGGGCGAAAGCATCGCCATGGCCTTCCTTGCCACCCTGTGGGGCATTCTGAGTGCCAACCTGTTCTGGCTGCCGATGGGCAGCAAGGTGAAGCAAAACATTCAGTACCACTCGCTCATCAGTCGCATGTGCATTGCCGGCGTGACCGGACTGCAGACCGGTGAGGCGCCGCGGGCCCTGCGGGAGAAGCTGGAGGTCTTCCTCTCCGAGCAGTCCAGCCGGGGCACCCGACGTGGAGGCGATGACGAATGAGTGCCGGCAAGAAGAAGCGCAGCGGGCACGGTGGCGGCGGCCAGGAGCGGTGGCTCCTGACATACTCTGACATGATCACCCTGCTCATGGTCTTCTTCATCGTGCTCTATGCGATGTCCGAGGTCGACAAGAGCAAGTATGCGGCTATGGCCAGTTCCCTGAACCGGGCGTTCTCCAGCGGTGGCAACACGGTCGTTCCCCTCGGTACGGGCGCCGGGGACGGGATCAGTGCACCGATGCCGAAACCTATAACGCCTGACACGCCCGTACCGCCCGTACCGCCCAGCAGCAACAGCGGCACCGGGTCTGGCCCCGGCCCGGACAAGGCGGCGACTGACCCCCTGCAGGGCATCGGCCAGGGTCTGTACGCCGACTTCGCCCACGACGGGCGGTTCACGGTGCGGGTCAGCGAGCGGGGCCTGATCATCAGCCTGGCAGGCAGCGCCCTCTTTGATTCGGGCAGGGCGGAGATCAAACCGGCGTTCGTCCCGCTGCTCGACGCCGTTGTCGGGCGGGTCAAGGGCATCAACAACGATATTTCAGTTGAAGGCTTTACGGACAGCGATCCGATCCGGGCAGGCGGCGAGTATGCGTCCAACTGGCAGCTGTCCACTGCCCGGGCCAACCGGGTGCGTGAGTACCTGGAATCCGGGGGCGTGGGAGCGGAGCGGCTGATCGTCGTGGGCTACGGCGAGACCCGCCCCATCTTCTCCAACCAGACCGCCGACGGCAAAGCGAAAAACCGTCGCGTCGACGTTGTGATTTTACGGAATAAACAAGTGATTGATATCGGGCAGGAAATCAACAGCGGCAAACCGTAGTACAATAAAAAGGACCTCCCGTGAGGGGGTCCTTTTCCGATGCGGGGGAGTGGGCGCCTTGGGGCGATTGCTGGCACGTGAGGCCGCGCTGATCCTTTTGTCGGGCATGTTTGGCTGGTTAGTGCTGCCGGCGATGATGGGCAAGCCGCCGCTGCTCGTGCTGTTCTGGGCGGGGCTCGTGATGAGCCTGACATTCATGGCCATGTACGCGATGAGCGTGATGGCCGGCAACAAGATGCCCGCACGAGTGCGGCACTGGCTGGGTCCCATTGCTTGGGTCGGGGCCTTTCTTCCGGAGCTGGCGCTGCTTTTCCGCCTGATGAGGGACGGCGCCACACTGAATGCCGCGGCGCTCTACCTTTCGCTCGCTCCCGCACTTTTCGGCCTGCTGTTGACGGGCCTGGGGGCGGCGCTCGCACCGGTCGCCGATCGCAAGGGCGTGGCGCTGTCGACGCTTTATGCGTACAGCTTCCCCATGCTCGCCGTGGTCTGGCTGCTGGTGCCGATGGTGGGCGTGAACCCGCTGGCGGCGGCTCTGGCCCGGCAGTCCGGCGCCATTTACATGGCCTTGCGGGTCCTGGTCCGGATTTTTTGGCCCGGATCCGTGGAGGGCGATGCATCGGCGCCGCCGCTGGTCGTCCGCCGTGTGCCCGACCCCGTTGTCGGTCTGGTCGAGGGGCTATCGCGGCGACGTGCCCGGCCCTTTGCCACGCTCCCGGGCGGCGCCCTGGATGAGGGAGCCATTTCGGTCCTGGCTCTGCCAGACGAGGTGCGAGAGGTGGTGACCCGGCTGGAGGGGGCGCTTGCAGACCGGCCCTTCCGGGTTTGCCCGGGTGAGTCGGTAGATGGCCGGGTAGAGATTGTCGTCCGCCCCCAGCCGTAAGCCGATGTGGGTATTGCATATTTATTCAGCGAGAAGTATGCTTATGCAGTAAGCGGAACAGGTCAGCTCAGAGACGGCCGGATGGGCCGGGTCTGGGCTGTACCACTTTGGAGGATGTGATCGTCGCATGCGTCTCAAGGTTGGCATTGCAGGGGCGACCGGATACGCGGGTATCGAACTGATCCGCCTGCTGGGCAACCACCCGGAGGCAGAGGTGGTGCTGGCCGGCACGGAGAGCTATGTGGGGCAGGAGCTGGCGGCGGTCTACCCGCACCTGGCCGGGCACCTTTCGCTGCCGGGCCGGGCGGCCACACCCGAGGCGCTCGCCGACGAATGTGACGTGGTGTTCACGGCGCTGCCGCATGGTGTCCCGATGAAGCTGGCCCCGGCCGTGCTGGGCGCAGGCAAGAAGCTGATCGACCTGGGCGCTGACTTTCGGCTGCGGGACACGGCGGCCTTTGAAACCTGGTATCAGCACAAGCACGAGGCCGCCGACCTCATGAGTGAGGCGGTCTATGGCCTGCCGGAACTCTACCGGGCGGAAATCCGGGGCGCCCGCCTCGTGGGCAACCCCGGCTGCTACCCGACGGCCTGCGCCCTTGCGGCGGCGCCGCTGCTCAAGGCCGGCGTTGTCGAGAGCCGGGGGATCATCTTTGACGCGAAGTCGGGTGTCTCCGGTGCTGGCCGCGGCCTCAGCCTTGGCGTGCATTTCAGCGAGGTGACCGAGAACTTCAAGGCCTATAACATCGCCGGCGGTCACCGGCACACGCCTGAGATCGAGCAGACCCTCTCGGATCTGGCGGGAGAGCCGGTCGTGATCACCTTCACCCCGCACCTGGTGCCTATGGTGCGCGGCATTCTCGCGACAGGCTATTTCCAGCTGACGGCGGAGCGCTCCACCGACGAGCTGCTGGCCCTCTTCCGGGAGTTCTACGCCGGTGAGCCCTTTGTCCGGGTGCGCCCGGCGGGCGACCTCCCCCAGACCAAGCAGGTCTCCGGGTCCAACTACTGCGACATCGGCCTCCAGGTAGACCGGCGCACTGGCCGGGTGCTGGTGATCGCCGTGATTGACAACCTGGTCAAGGGCGCTGCCGGTCAGGCGATCCAGAACATGAACCTGCTGTTCGGCCTGCCCGAAACCACCGGCCTCGCCGCCGCACCCATCTATCCCTAAACAAGCACCGATCGGAGGGCAACCCTCATGTTATATCGGAAGGCCACCATGGCGGATATTCCCGCCATTCACGGCCTGATCAGCGAATATGCGAGCCAGGGCCTGATGCTCCGCCGGACGCTGCTCTACTTGTATGAGTCTGTGCGTGACTTTACGGTGGCGGTCGATCCGGAGAGCGGCGCGGTCATCGGGGCGGCCGGCCTGCACATTCTGTGGCACGATCTGGCCGAGATCCGCTCGCTCTGCGTCAAGGCCGGCGTGACCAAGAAGGGCGTGGGCAAGGGCCTCGTTGAGTTCCTGATCGGCGAGAGC
>JAQBPS010000604.1 GCA_028287415.1 Bacillota bacterium
TCAACGCCATTTTCAAGGAATACGTGGCGGAGATCGGGGAGGTCAACGCGACAACCGGTGAGGGCCGCTGGTTCACGGTCCAGGGCGCCTTCGGCGAGCTGCGCTTGCTGGACACCCGTGGCTTGAGCGAGGGCACCCGCCCCGAGCAGGCGACCGCCGACAGCACTGCCGACGACATCGTCGCGGCGTGCAAGGAAGAGTACCCCGACGCGATCCTCTTCCTCGTCAAAGCGAAGGAAGTCGACGCACATATTCACGACGACATCCATGAAGTGATCGCAGTCCGTGACCGCATCGCCAAGCTTCACAGCTATTCACCGCCGATCATCGGCGTGCTGGCCCAGGTGGACGAGCTCGACCCGGTCGATGTCTCCTCCCCGCCCTATGCTGATGCGAACAAGACTGCCAACATCGGCAGGGCTGAGCAGACGTTCCGCGAGCACCTGAGCAGCCATGGCATCAACACGAAGGTCTTCTCGACCAGCGCTTACTCCCGGTTTGAGAAAGGCCAGCTCGTCAGCGCCCGGCACTGGCAGATCGAGGAGCTGCTCACCTACCTCGCCGAGCAGTTGCCGCATGATGCGCAGATTGCGATGGCGCGGCTGGGCCGCATCAAGACCGTTCAAAAGCGGGTCGCCAACATGGTCGTACAGGCTGCCACGGGCTTGGCCGGAGCCGTGGCCATCACCCCGTTGCCAGTCGCTGACCTGCCGCTGCTGACATCGATTCAGATCGGCATGATCACCGGCATCGGCTATATCTCTGGCCGCAAGATGGACAAGGAGGCCTCGGCCGAATTCCTCACGGCGATGGGGATGAACGTGGGTGCGGCGTACGTACTGCGTGAAGCAGCGCGGGCGCTCGTCAAGTTTATCTTCCCGGTAGGCGGCCTTGTAGTCTCGAGTGCCATTGCTGCTGGCGCCACCTATGGGATGGGCCAGGCGGCCACGGCCTACTTCATCGAAGGCGCCCCGGTTGGCCGGGCGAAGGAGCTGTTCCAGCAGGCCACCGGCAATGCTGCGACCGCCAGGGACAAGGTCATGGAGCAGTTCGCAGTCGCGAAGGACAAGGTGATGGGCACGGTGTCGCCCATCGCCGGCAAGGTGGTGGATACGGTGTCGCCCATCGCCGGCAAGGTGATGGATACGGTGTCGCCCATCGCCGGCAAGGTGATGGACCAGGTCGCCACTGGTGCGGGCCAGGTAATGGACACGGTCTCCACCGGCAAGAACAAGGTGATGGACCAGTTCGGTACTGACAAGGACGGGTCAACGACGAATGACAGCAGGACCCACGGAGACTCGTTCCACCGTTAGGTCGATCGGAACGAAAAAGCGCCGGCCACTCGTTAGACGAGGGCCGGCGCTTTTGCATTGGCAGGAACCCAGCTCTTTACGATCGGGGGAGCTGTGCCACCTGCAACCCATGGCTGATCTCGTGCAGCTCCTGCCCAACTTGCAGCAGGCTCTCCGCCGACGTTTGCTGACGCATCTGCGGGTCGGAGAGGGCAATCAAATTGAAGCCCAGCCGCTGCACGCCAATGAGTGCGGGCCAGAGCAACTCCAACTGCGACCAATCACGCGTCATCTCATTCACGGCCGTGTCGTACATCACCCGCAGGTTGATCAGCGAAGTGCGCAGGCTGCGCCGCTGCAACTCCGCCTCCTGCGGCTGCCCCGTGCGCAGAGCCGCAAGGAGCCGCTCCTCGCGCGCAATGGCGTCGTCCAGGAGCACCGGCATCCGCTTCGAAGAGGTGCGCCGGCCGAACAGCATGGTGCCGATCAACCCGAGCGCACAGCCCAGGAGAATATCTATCAACCGCGCGGAGACCAGGTAGTTTGTGGTGAGGTCAGGGTGTCCCGCATGCACAAGCAACAGCCCCAGCGGCGTGAAGAACAGGATCGCAAATCCGTAGTTCCGCGCGATGGTCAATTGCGCCAGAACCTGAAGCACGCCGAATGTCAGCGCGATGTAAATCCCCGAGGGGTGGAGCGACAGAATGAAAGCACCCACCGCTGCGCCGACGATCGTACCGATGGTCCGCTGAATCGAGCGGTGCACCGTGGCCGCCACGGACGGGCCGAGCATCACCGCAGCGCAGGTCAGGTAGACCCAGTAGGGACGCTGCGTTCCCGACACATGCGCGACCACGGCGGCAATGATCAGTACGGCGGCAATCCGCATCGCCTTCGGCACCACCAGAGAATGCCTGCTGAGCGCCCCGCGTAATAGCGCACCGATATTCCCCCGCGGCACCTCCACACGCGGCACCAGATCGGGTGCATCATCGCCCGCAATGGCAAGCGCCTTCGCGAGTTCACGATGCAGCGTCGCCTCAGCCTGGGAGTCGCCCACCGGCTGCGGCATCGTCAGGCAGGCGGCACGGTCCGGGTCGTCGACCGCATCCGCCAGTGAACGGACCGCGGCCGTCAGCTTGGGATCAACCGGCACACTGCTCTCGGCAGTCAGTGCGATGATGGCCGAGAACACATTGTCGGCCTGCTCATTCAGTCGCATCAGCCGCACATACAGGCCACGGTCCCGCCGCGGCATGCTGGCGGGAGCGACCACAGTTTCCGCCTCGCGCAGCAGCACCGCCGCCTGGTGCTGGGCGGCATGCAGGTGGTCAGTCCCCACGGCCGCCATCCAGCCCGCCAGACCCTGATAGGCGCCGGCAACCGCCCGCGCTTCCGGCCTGTGCGGGTTGCTCAGCCACCCGTACATTGCGATCAGCCAGGCGGGAATGCCGCCGAGGAAGGAGAGCGCGACGGGCAGTGCCAGGTGAGAAAGCGGCATCGGCATGCTTGTACCCAATGAGGCGCTCATGATGAAGAAGAAGGAGGACGGCACGGGGACGCTCAGCGCCTCGCAGATATAGACCGATAGCGCGCTCACGAAGGCGAGCACCAGCGCCCCCATCCAGAAGGATGCAGAGGCCGCCCAGGCGGTCAGGCCAAATGCGAGTGCGTTGGCAATCATCACCGTCACCAGTTTGACCGCCCGCTTGCCATAAGGCTCGTTGCTCGCATAGAGGTAAATAAACCCGCCGGTAACGGCCATCAGGCCGTAAGCGAAATGGCCCGTGAAGAGCCCAACCAGCAGCGGAATCAGACAACTGAGACCGGCCTCGATGGCATGCCGCCATGGGAATGGTGCCTTATTGATCCGGAATGCCGCCATAATGCTGATCGGCTTCGGCGGTTTGCCGATATTGTGGATCGATCGAGTCGTTGATTCCATTGCACTCATCTCCTC
>JAQBPS010000613.1 GCA_028287415.1 Bacillota bacterium
TTCTTCCGGCAGAGCGCGTGCCAGACCGCCTCGCGCGGCCCGGCGTAGCGCATCGCTGCCGGGAAAACGCTCAGCATGCTCCGCTCCTGCGGGTAGTAGTGCTTGAGGATGGCACGGTATGCGTCCATCCGCACGTTCGCGGGAATGTCGTCCGCCTTCGTCTCCCCGACCAGCGGGTGGAGCAGCAGCCCGTCGCAGATCTCCAGGGCGCATTTCTGGATATACTCGTGCGCCCGGTGCACCGGGTTACGGGTCTGAAAGCCGACGACCCGCCTCCAGCCCCGGTCGCTAAATGCGCTGCGGGTCTGGGCGGGGGTCAGGTGGTACTCCGGGAACTGCGGGTGCGGCAGGGCCAGCAGCCAGACCGGACCGCCGAGGTAGATCTCGCCCTGCTCCATCAGCCTGGCGACGCCCGGATGCGCACGGTCGGTCGTGCGGAAGACCTCCCGGGCCTCCGCCTCCTTGTCGTACTCGTACTGGTCGATCGCGTTCATAATGCCCAGCAGCTGGCCGTCCGGCCCGTCAAGGGCGACCTCCTCGTCCGGCTCCAGGCTGGCGGCAAACTCCCGGGAGACCGCCAGCGTTACCGGCAGTGACCAGATCGGCCCGCTGTCGAGCCGCATCTCCTTCAGGACGCTCCGGTAGTCCCGCTCGCGCATGAAGCCCGTGAGCGGGCTGAGCGCGCCGACTCCGATCATCTCCAGGTCGGCTGCCTCACGGGGCTGCAGCCGGATCCGCTTCAGGTCGGCAGCCCGGTCCAGGGCCATGCCACGCTTCGCACCGGTGAGGATGCGGTCAATCAGCTTGCCGCCATGGGGGGCGATCATTTCCACAGACGCCACCCCCTACTTGTGCAGACCGCACTCGGTCTTGGTGAAGCCGCTCCAGCGGCCAGACCGCGGGTCCTCCCCCGGCATGACGGCGCGGGTGCAGTGCGTGCAGCCGATGCTGGGGTACCCCTGATCGTGCAGTGAGTTGTAGGGGACGGAGTGATCACTGATGTACTGCCAGAGATCCTTCTCGCTCCAGGCCACCAGCGGGTTGACCTTGACGAGCCCAAACTTGCGGTCCCACTCAACCGGCCTTGCGTTAGCGCGGGTCGGCGACTGCTCACGCCGAATGCCCGTGATCCAGGCCTTGAGCCCGGAGAGCGCCCGCTCCAGGGGTTCGACCTTACGAATGCCGCAGCAACTGTCCGGCTCCCGGGACCAGAGGGCGTCGCCGTGCATGGCTGCCTGCTGCTCCAGGGTCAGCAAGGGCAGGTATTGCTCGAGGGTCACGTCATACTTGGCCTTGATCTGCTCGATCAGCCCATACGTTTCGGGGAACAGCACGTTGGTGTCCAGGTAGAAGGCCCGCGCGGCCGGGCGAATGCCGGTCATCATATGCACAAGGGCGACATCTTCCGCCCCGAAGCTGCACGCCAGTGCGATATCGTCCTGGGCAAAGTGCTGAAAGGCCCAGCGCAGTGCTGCCTCCGGCGACTGGCCTTCCAGGGAGAGAGCCACCTCGCTCAGCTCTGCCTCCGTCCAGATCTGCTGACCCATGGATTTTGTCTGCCTCCTTTGAGCGGTATCCACGCCCAGCGTATGCGCGCGTAAAAGCCCCCGTGACGGCCTTGTGAGGCGTCGCGGGGGCCTTCGGCTTGCGCTTTTTAGACCTGGAGGTCGGCCCAGAGGACGGACGAGAAGTAACGCTCGCCAGTGTCCGGGAGGACGACGACGATTACCTTGCCCTTGTTCTCGGGGCGCTTGGCGACCTCAACGGCGGCATGGACGGCGGCGCCGGAGGAGATGCCGACCAGGATGCCCTCCTCACGGGCGAGCCGGCGGGCCATGGCGACCGACGCGTCGCTGCTGACGGTGACGACCTCGTCAACTGCATCGCCGTGGTAGTTCCCGGGGATGAAGTTGGCGCCGAGGCCCTGGATCTTGTGCGGGCCGGGCTGACCACCGGAGATGATCGGCGACTCGGCAGGCTCAACGGCGATCGCCTTGAAGCCGGGCTTGCGCTCCTTGATCACTTCAGCCACGCCGCTGACGGTGCCGCCAGTGCCGACGCCTGCGATGAAGATGTCGACCGTGCCCTCGGTGTCCCGCCAGACCTCTTCTGCGGTGGTGCGGCGGTGGACCTCCGGGTTGGCCGGGTTTTCAAACTGCTGGGGAACCCAGGCGTTGGGCATGCCAGCGGCGATCTCCTGCGCCTTGTTGACTGCGCCCTTCATGCCCTCGGAGCCGGGGGTGAGCACCAGTTCGGCACCGTAGGCCTTGAGCAGCTTGCGACGCTCGACCGACATGGTGTCGGGCATGACCAGGATGCACTTGTAGCCCTTGGCGGCGGCCACAAAGGCGAGTGCGATGCCGGTATTGCCGCTGGTGGGCTCCACGATCACGGTGTCGGGCTTGAGGATCCCCTTCGCCTCGGCGTCAGCGATCATGGCCTCGCCGATGCGGTCCTTGACGCTGCCGGCCGGGTTGAAAGACTCCAACTTGGCCAGCACGGTTGCGCCGGCGCCATCAGTCACCTTGCGGAGCCGGACCAGGGGTGTGTTACCAATGGTTTCCGCAATGTTCTCGTAGATGCGCGACATTAGGATTGTCCTCCTCTCCCCTTCCGATGAATAAACACAGGTATTCATATCGGAATTACGGGGTTCTTCGGGTTCATTATACCATGAAGTCCTGGTTTGAACAGATACTTCAACAAAGTTTTCCCAGGCGAAGGAAGCGCTACTCCGCGCACACAGGACACCCCGGCCGCTGCTTGAAGGACTCCTCACGGAAGGCAGCACGCCAGCCGTCGTACGAGAGCACCCGGCCGAAGAGCGGTTCGCCCGTGCCGAGGATCAGCTTGACGGCTTCGGTGGCGGCGACGACGCCCACCACGCCCGCTGCAGCGGCGATGGCAGGTGCGCCGCCCGCCTCCGGGAAGAGGCCGGCGTTCTGCGCACGCTCGGCGCCGAGGCAGCGCAGGCAGGGTTGGCCCTGGCGAAAGGCAGCGGCGGCGCCCGACGCCCCGTGCGCGCCGTACAGCACGGTGGCGGCGCCGGACTTGTAGGCTGCGTTGGTCAGGGC
>JAQBPS010000634.1 GCA_028287415.1 Bacillota bacterium
AAGCTGGTGCCCGAGGGCATCGAAGGTCGGGTGCCCCATCGCGGCCCGCTGTCTGACACGGTCTTCCAGCTGCTCGGCGGCCTGCGTGCCGGCATGGGCTACTGCGGTACGGGGACCATCGAGGATCTGCGGATCCACGGCAAGTTCATCCGGATCACAGCGGCGGGCCTGCGGGAGAGCCATCCGCATGATGTTCAGATCACCAAGGAAGCGCCTAATTACAGCGGTTCTTAAGCACTTAACCGGGCAGGGACATCCTGCCCGGCTTTTGTACCCAGGTTTAGCTAAGACTGGACGAGACCCGGTGATTCTGTTACAGTTGCTTTTGGCATGCCCTATCCAAACATCGGGGCATACTAAATTCGACCCTCACAATAAGGGGGAGACGCAAAGTTGGCGGCAAAGTTTCTCATCCGTGGCGGTCGCCCCCTCTCCGGGCGTGTCACGGTCGGCGGTGCGAAGAATAGCGCCCTGCCGATCATTACGGCCGCTGCGTTGGCCGCTGAGGGCGAGTCCGTTCTGGACAACGTCCCGAATAACAGCGATATTCACCACCTATGCCAGATCCTCAAAGACCTGGGTTGTCAGTTGGAATGGATCGAGGAGACCAGCCTGTGGATCCGGGCCAACGACCTGGCGAATCATGTTGCGCCTTACAACATCGCCCGTAAATTGCGGGGCAGCACCTATGTGATGGGCCTGCTGCTGGCCCGCCTGGGTAAGGGCGAAGTCGCCTGCCCCGGCGGCTGCGAGATCGGCGCCCGGCCCGTTGACTTCCACCTGAAGGGTTTCAAGGCCCTCGGCGCTGACGTCGTCGTGGAACACGGCGCCATGAAAGCGGAGAACGTGAAGCTCTCGGGCGCCCGATTCTACGTGGACCGTGCCAGCGTGGGCACCACCGTCAACATGATGATCACCGCCTCGCTCACACCCGGCACGACGCTGCTGGAGAATGCGGCGGTCGAGCCCGAGATCGTTGACCTGGCGAATTACATCAACGGCATGGGTGGCCGGTTGCGTGGCGCCGGTACAAACACGATTCGCATCGAGGGCGTTGACAAGCTCCATGGCTGCCGGCATGAGGTGATTCCCGACCGGATCGAGGCGGGCACCTACATGATGATGGCGGCGGCAGCCTCTGGCGACGTGCTGATCGACAACTGCATTACCGAGCACCTCTCCACCGTGATCGCCAAGCTGCGCGAGGCCGGCCAGGAGGTTGAGGAGCAGATGGACGCCGTCCGGGTGATCGCCCGGCGCCCCATTCACTCCGCCGATGTGGAAACGCAGGTACACCCGGGCTTCCCGACCGATCTCCAGAGCCCCTGGGTCACGCTGATGGGCCTCTCCGACGGGATCGCCGTCGTTCAGGAGACGATCTTTGAGAACCGGTTCGGTTTTATCAATGAGCTGATCCGGATGGGTGCCAACATCAAGGTAGACCGGAACACGGCGATCGTGCGGGGTGTGGAGCGCTACACGGGCGCACCCGTCGAGGCGAAGGATATCCGGGGCGGCGCTGCGCTGGTGGCGGCCGGACTGGCTGCTGACGGTGTGACCGAGATCGCTGGCATCAGGTACCTCGACCGTGGTTACAACCGCATGGAAGACAAGCTGGCCGAACTCGGCGCCGACATTCGCCGCATCGAGCTGCCCGAGAACAACGTATAGCATCCCCCAAGGCCGCCCGGGCGCCGCGCCCCGGCGGCCTTGTCGCGCACGGCACGGGAAGTTTCTCGCGCCCGGAGGCAGGGTTAATGGGCAGCCATGCCCAAAGTTACTGTAAGAGAAACGAGCAGCAAAGGGGTGAGTCCGGTGTCGGTTACACGGTCCGAGCGATCAGGTGGGCGCCGGAGACCGCGCTCAACGGAGAGCGCCACCGCTGCACGGTTCGGCGGGGGCGCTGCCCTGCCAATGGCGCAGCCGGACCTGGGCTACATGTTCGCCCTTTTCGCGCTGATCAGCATCGGTATGGTGATGGTATATAGCACTACGGCGCTGGTCGCAGGAAACCTTTTGAAGATGGGGATTTGGCTGGCGCTCGGCGTGCCCGTCATCGTGATTGCCGCCCGGGTGCCCATGCTGTTCTGGCGGCGGGTCACGCCCATCGCGCTGATGCTCTGCTATCTGGCGTTGATATCGCTGGAGGTTCCGCATAACCCGCTCGCTGTCAACGTGAACGGCGCGACCCGCTGGCTCAAGCTCGGCGGGCTGATTCAGATCCAGCCGTCCGAGATCGCCAAGCTTGCTTTCGTACTGTTTGCCGCCGGCTTTCTGGAACGGCGGGCCGAGCGGATGACCGGTAACCACTGGGCCGCCTTTCTCGGCGTGCTGGGCACCCTCTGCGCGATCATCTACAAGGAGCCCGACCTCGGCACCGCACTGGTGCTGGCAGGCACCGCATTTGCGATGCTAATCTCGGCAGGGGTCAGGTGGCGGACACTGGGCACGATGGCCCTCGTTGGTGTCGTCCTGGTGGGCAGTATGGCCTGGATCACACCCCACCAGAAAGAACGGTTGCGTGCCTACTGGAATCCCTTTGCGCCAGCGTATGTGCAGGACAAGGGCTACCAGGTAGTCCAGTCCTGGATGGCCCTTGCCCGGGGCGGCCTGTGGGGCGTGGGGCTCGGCCAG
>JAQBPS010000661.1 GCA_028287415.1 Bacillota bacterium
TCGCCAGCGAGGATCAAAAAGAGGGCATGAAGGCGTTTCAGGAGAAGCGGCGGCCCGACTTCAAGGGCCGGTAAAGGGGGGCACGGGAATGGCCTACGAGAGCCTGCTCTATGACGTGGCTGACGGCGTTGGCACGATCACGCTGAACCGTCCCGACAAGCTGAACAGCTTCAACGCTACGCTGCACAAGGAATTTATTGATGCGCTCCGCAAAGCGGAACGGGACCAGGCGGTCCGCTGCGTGGTCATCACCGGGGCCGGCCGCGGCTTCTGCGCCGGGCAGGACCTGGCGGCGGTCGACGGCAAGATCGCGATTGGGGACATGGTGCGCAAGTACTATAACGTATGGGTCATGCAGATCCGGAGCCTGCCCAAGCCCGTGATCGCCGCCGTCAATGGCGTCGCAGCGGGCGCGGGGTGCAGCCTCGCCCTCGCCTGCGACCTGGTGATCATGTCCGAGAAGGCCGCGTTTATGCAGGCCTTCGTGAAGGTCGGCCTTGTGCCCGACTCGGGCGCCTCCTACTTCCTCCCCCGCCTGATCGGCTACCACAAGGCGATGGAACTGGCGCTCTTCGGCGACAAGGTCAGCGCTCAGCAGGCGGCCCAACTGGGGCTGTGCAACCGGGTGGCGCCGGAGGCCGAATTCACCCAGGCCGTCAGCGAGTGGGCGAACCGTCTGGCCCGGGGGCCCAGGTCGATGGGCTGGATCAAGCGGCAGTTCACACGGGGGCTGGAGCAGGGCCTGGATGAGATCCTTGCCCTGGAGGCCTACGGCCAGGAGGCCGCTGGCGCCACGGCGGATGCGAAGGAAGCGATCAGTGCGTTCCTCGAGAAGCGTGAGGCGAACTTTACCGGGAGGTAGCAGCCGTTGAAGCGAATCGGCGTGGTAGGAGCCGGCACCATGGGGGCTGGCATTGCCCAGACGGCGGCGCACGCGGGACTGACCGTCCGCCTGTACGATATCGGTCCGGAGCCGCTGGAAGCGGGGCTGGGGCGGGTGCGCGCCGGCCTTGACCGCCTGGTAGCGCGAGGCAAACTCTCCGGGCCGGACCGGGATGCCGCGCTGGCACGCATCCATACGACAAGCCGCCTCAGCGACTTCCATGATGTTGACTTTGTGATCGAGGCGGCACCTGAAGTGCTGGAACTGAAGAAGCGGATTTTCGCAGAGTTGGATGAGACTTGCGGCCCCAATGTGGTGCTGGCCACCAACACCTCCTCGCTGTCCGTCACCGAGATCGGGGCGATGACCGGGCGCCAGGCACTGGTCGCAGGCATGCACTTCTTCAACCCCGTCCCCGTGATGAAACTCGTGGAGGTCGTGAGCGGCGCCCGCACCAGCCCGGAGGCGGCCGAGCGGACCAGCGAATTGGCGCGGCTGCTCGGTAAAACCCCGGTCCAGGCCAAGGATACGCCCGGCTTTATTGTCAACCGGATCGCCCGCCCCTTCCCGGGCGAGGCACTGCGCATCCTCGGGGAGAATGTGGCCGGCATCCGGCAGATCGACCGTGCAGCCAAGCTGGCCGCAGGCTTCCGCATGGGCCCTTTCGAGCTGATGGACCTCGTCGGCATGGACATCAACTTCGCCGTCAACAAATCGGTCTTCGAACAGTTCTTCTGCGAGCCCCGCTTCCGGCCTCATCCCCTTCAGGCGCAGATGGTCAAGGCCAACCTGCTGGGGCGCAAGACCGGCGCCGGCTGGTACCGCTACGCGGCGGACCAGATCACCGACGGGCCGGAGGGGACGAAGTTCTACGGCAAGCCCGGTCCCCGGGTGGCGGGCATCACCACCGTCTTTGTCGATGAGGATCAGGCCATGGCTGATCTGGTGGCGGCGGCGGGCTACACACTTAACCGTAGCAGCGACGACGCTGACGTAGTCATGCTCAGCGCCTGGTCGCAGCCCCGACCGGTGCCATGCCGTGACCAGGCCCTTGTCCTGGTTGACGCCTCCTGCGAAAGCGTCACCGCCGCCGCCAGCCGGTTTGACAGGCCGGAGCAGGTCGCGGGCTACGGCGGCCTCCCCTCGGTGGCGGACCGCCAGCTTGTGGAGATCGCCGTCGGAATCCGCACCGAGACAGCGACCTGGCAGCGGGCAGCGCTTTTCTTCCAGTCACTTGGCCGCGAGATCGAGGTGATCCACGACGGTCCGGCGCTCATCGCCCCCCGCCTGATCGCCTGCCTGGTGAACGAGGCGGCCTATGCGCTCATGGAAGGCGTGGCCACCGTCGCGGATATCGATACAGCGATGAAGCTGGGCCTCAACTATCCGCACGGTCCCCTGGAGTGGGCCGACAAGATCGGCCCCGGCACAGTGCTCCGCATACTCGAGGGCCTCCACCGCGAAACGGGCGAGGACCGCTACCGGCCCTGCCCGCACCTGCGCAAGCTGGTGACGGCAAAGCGGACATTCTACGACCTCTGCCACGGCTAAAAGCAAGACGCCGTGGGCCTCACGACCCGCGGCGTCCGTATCTGCCATGGCAATCAGTCCTCGTACTGCACGTAGCGCTTGTCGGCCGATGCCCCGGCCAGCCGCACCAACACCAGCGACTCCACCCCGAACAGCAAGATGATGCCGGGCAGCAGCAGCGGCCGGGCGAATAAGAAGAGCACGGCGGTCACCCCTGCCAGGATGGCGATCAGGAGCATCGTCACCAGCAGACTCAACACCACGTTCATGTTGCCCTTCATCGCCTGCTGCGGATCGCTCCATTTGAGATAGGGGCGCATCGTGTCGACAAGAATGCCGGCACTGCTTGCGGCCACACTCGCCAGGAAGCCACCGAGCAGAACATAGACGAACGTAAGGGGCCGCAGCAGGCCGGTAAAGGCCAGCGCCCCCATGACAATCACGATGTTGAGCACCGTGAACATGAGGCTATGCAGCAGTTTGGCCTGCACCTGGACCCGCGGCGCCACCGGCAATGACCGGCTGATCCAGAAGTGGCGCCCTTCGCGGCTGATCGCCGTCGCCGCCACATTTGACATGGTGTTCATGAAGAGCACCACGGCAATCCCGATGGCCGGGACCAGGGGCGAGCTGGCAAGACTGCCGGTCTTGGCCAGCAGCGAGCGCAGGTCGCCGGCCTGGAGCAGTCCCAGAAACGTCATCACCGGCAGCAGCAGCACCGGCAGCACCGCTGCCATGAGAAATGACGGCGTCCGATTCAGCAGCCGCATCTCCCGTTGGAGCAGCGCCCGCAACGGGGAGCGCACCTGCCCGGTCTCCCGGGCAAGCTCCTCTCGGGTAAGCGCCTTGCCAGATGGCCCGCTGTCATCACCACCGAGCAACCCACCATAAAAGATCTTTTCTGCGGCCCAGAGCAGCAAAAACAGGGCTGCCACAGCCACCGCTACGAACAGCAGGAACGAGCCAACCCCCAGCGCGGGTGCCCCTTCCCGGAGGGCGTTGGTCGCCCAGCCTGTGGTAGGGAACCAGCGGGCTGCGGCTTCCAGCAGCGACTGCTTCTGCGCCAGCAGGTCCTGCATCTGCCGGGTGGCCGTGTCCGTACTGAACTTGCCCGACCGGCTCCCGAACCGGGAGAGATAGTTGATGCCGATTGCCATGCCCACACCGATCAGGGCGCCGAGCACACGCCATAGATCGCGGTTGCGGCGCATGTTGGTGACACGCATCAGCAGCATGCTGAACAGCGAGGAGACCACCAGCGGAATCACTGGCAGCAGCAGGAGGATCACGAGTGCAAACGGCACGTACGTCCAGCTGACATCCGCGAGGACGCCGTAGATTACCAGGGCCGGCAGCACCACGGGCAGAACGGTGAGATACTCGCCGGCCAGAATTCCGACGAACTTGGAGAGCACGATCTCACCCGGGCGAATCGGCAGCGGCACCAGCACGGGCAAGTCCTTGCTGAAGTAAAACGCAGAGATCACATAGAAGATGCCGAACATGAGGCCGACGAGCTGCCCGGCAGTCAGTGCCATTGTCAGGAGCAACTGGCCCTGCCCAGTGAGCTTGGCCGCCCCGTACAGCAAGAAATACATGCCGGAAATGCCGCCGATCATCGGTACGAAGGCCAGTCCGGCCAGTGGAATCAGCAGGAGGCCCCACTTGGAGCGCCCGCCGCCCAGGCGGTCCCGAAAGCTCCGCCAGGCGATCAACCGCTGAATGCGTAACAGTGGCAGCAGGCTTTGCATCATTGAGTCAGCTCCAGGAAGATCTCTTCCAGCGATTCATTGGCCTGCCCGTGTCGGAGCTCATCCAACGTGCCTGCGGCGACGATCTTCCCCTTTTTGATGATGGCGACCCGGTCGCACAATTTCTCCGCCACCTCGAGCACGTGCGTGGAGAAGAACAGCGTGTTGCCCTGGCGGGTGTGCTCGGCCATCAATTCCTTTAGCGTATGGGCAGAGCGAGGGTCCAGGCCGACCATCGGCTCGTCCAGGATCCAGACGGGCGGTTTGTGCAGCAGGGCGCCCATAAGTACCAGCTTCTGCTGCATACCGTGGGAATACCCGCTGATCCGATCGGCCAGGGCGCCGGTCAGTTCAAAGATGTCGGCGAAACGCTCGATGCGCTGCCGCCGGTCGGCGGCTGCGACCCCGTAAATGTCGCCGATGAAGTTCA
>JAQBPS010000674.1 GCA_028287415.1 Bacillota bacterium
CGGGGCGTGGTTCGGGATTGGCGCCTCCCCCGGCCCGTTGCTGATCGGGGCGGGTATGGCGGCGCGCCATCACGGTGCGGCGCCGCTGCTCTCCCTGCTGCTCGGGGTCGTGCTCGTTGCGGGCATGTGCTGGGCACAAGGGCAGATTGGCCTGGTGCCCCCGCTCGGCGACGGGGAGAGCCTCGCACAGGTGGCGCCCCGGTACTATAACCAGACCACCCAGCGGGTGCTGGGTGGTATCCTGGGCGTTGCCATGATCGGCTGGTTCGGCTTCAACGTCGGGCTCGGCGGTGCGGCGCTCAGCACGCTCCTGGGCTGGCCGGCGGCGATCGGTTCGCTGGTGCTGGGCCTGCCCGTGCTCGCACTGTCGGTGCGCGGGATGGCGGGCTGGAACCGGCTGGCGATCGTCACGACGACTTGTGCGGTGGCCCTGGTGACGCTGGTAGTTTGGCGGCTGGCCGCCCATGGGCTGCCGGTACAACTGCGGGCGCCGGGCGGCGTCGGCGGTGTGCTCCTGGATGTGGCCTCGTTTGTGGGGTATGTGGCTGTATTCGCGTTCCGTGCGCCGGATTTCAGCGCAGGCCTGCGCAGCCGTAAGGACCTTGCGGTCTGTGTGCTCCTGCTCTGCGTGCCGATGGTGGGCATGACCATCGCAGGGGCTGCCCTGGAGCGGGGCACCGGCACCACGGACCTGGTGGCGGCACTGGCGCAGGGCGGGCTGGCGCTGGGGAACCTGCTCGTGGCGGCAGCAGTAATTGCACCTGCCTTCACGACGGTATACTCGGGAGCGCTCGGTCTGAGCTCAGCGTTTCGCTTACAGAGCAGGACCGCCACGCTCCTGGTGGCAGGCGGCGGTGTGATCCTGGCGGCGCTCCGTTTTGACCGCTATATGGGTCCGTGGCTCTCCGTGCTCGCCGCTACGCTCCCGCCATTCCTCGTGCCGATGGCGGCGGAGGCGGCCCGCAGGCGGCGCGGCGGAGTGCGGGCAGCGGTGCCGGCCTGGGTCTGGGGCCCGGCCCTGGCCGTCGCATTGGCCTTGTTCAGCCGCGGGCAGCCGGTCGCCCCGCTCGTGGGGCTGGCCGTGGCCGGCGCCCTGACGGCCTTGTGGCAGGGGAGGAATGCACGTGAAGTTCGTGATCGCGCCTGACTCCTTCAAGGGGAGTTTGACCGCTGCTGAAGTCGCCCGGGCTATGGCCGTGGGCGTTCGGCGGCTTTACCCGGATGCGGAAACGGTTTTGGTGCCCATGGCTGACGGCGGGGAGGGCACTGTGCAGGCCCTGGTCGATGCCACCGGCGGCCGGCTTGTCTCCGCCCCGGTCACCGGGCCGATGGGCACCCCGGTCACGGCTGCCTTCGGGATCCTCGGCGACGGTGTGACTGCGGTGATTGAGATGGCGAGCGCTTCCGGGCTTCCGCTCGTGCCACCGGAACTGCGATCTCCGCTGCTCGCCACCACCTACGGCACCGGTGAGTTGATCCGCATGGCCCTGGATCAAGGCTGTACCCGGCTGATCCTCGGGCTTGGCGGCAGCGCCACGAACGATGGGGGCGCAGGGATGGCGCTGGCGCTGGGCGCCCGCCTGCTGGACGTGAGCGGTCAGCCCGTCGGGCTGGGTGCGCAGGCGCTCGCGGCGCTGGACCGGATCGACGTAAGTGGCCTCGACCCGCGACTGGCGGGGTGTGCGGTTACGGTCGCCTGCGATGTCGATAACCCGCTGACCGGCCCGCGCGGCGCCTCCGCCGTGTTTGGCCCGCAAAAGGGTGCGACCCCCGAGATGGTGACGCAGCTTGACAGCTTGTTGCGCCGGTGGGCGGCGGTGCTGCGTACCAGCCTGGGCGCTGACGTTGAGCACGTGCCCGGAGCCGGTGCTGCCGGCGGTCTCGGCGCCGGGGTGCTGGCATTCCTTTCTGCCTCCCTGCGGCCCGGCGTTGCGCTGGTCGCTGATCTCGTGGGGCTGCGGGAGCAGATGCTGGGCGCGAGGCTTTGTCTGACCGGTGAGGGTCGGACCGATTCTCAGACCGCCCATGGGAAGACCCCGATGGGCGTCGCCCGGGTCGCAAGGGCACAGGGCGTACCGGTGCTCTGTGTGTCAGGGGGGCTTGGCCCCGGCTATGAGGCGGTCTATGATGTCGGCATTGCTGCGGTGAGCAGCATCGTGCCAGGGCCGATGAGCCTGGAACAGGCGATTGGTGCGGGTCCGGACTTGATTGCAGATGCTGTCGAACGGCTGCTGCGGGCGGCCCGTATCGGCTTGCGGTAATAATCGGCCCATCGGAAGCGCCTCCTTATGCAGGGGGCGCCTTTTTTATTCTCATATCGAAAAAAATCTCTTAGTAGGGTGAAGTAATCAGCAGGAAATCGGGCGACCACGGCCAATATCTAATCAATACATCAACGTATCATCACGTTTCTAAAGAGATGTCTGGTGCGTTTACCACACAGAGGGAGGAGATCTTGAGATGAATCTGCGCAAAGCGTCTGCCGCCATCCTGTCCACTGTTGTTGCCGCCTCTGTAATTGCCGGATGCAGCGGTGTCACACCCAAGAGCGGCCCCAGCACTGCCGGCGCAGCAACGGCCCCGGCCGGGCAGAAGGTTGATCTGGAGTTTTGGGGCTGGTGGTCGTCGGCCACCCGCATGCCCACCATTAACAAGCTCATTGATCAGTGGAACCAGAAGAACCCTAACATTCACGTGAAATACACGTTTGTGCCGTTCGATCAGATCATGACCAAGTACCTGGCCTCCGTGGCCGCTGGCAACCCGCCCGCCGTCGTGGCCTCGCCGGAGCTGTTCACGGTCTCCCGGCGGGCCCAGAAGAAGCAGGCCATGGACCTGTCGGCCCTGGGCGCCGATTCGCTCAAGGACCAGTACTACCCGCAGCTGTGGAACGCCGCCCAGTTTAATGGTAAGGCGTATGCGCTGCCCTGGGTCGGTGAGACAAAGTACCTGTACTACAACAAGGACATGTTCAAGGAGGTCGGCCTCGACCCCGAGAAGGGGCCCGTGAGCTGGGACGATCTCCAGAAATTCGCCGACAAGCTGGACAAGAAGGAAGGCGGCAAGTACACCCGCATTGGGTTCCACCCGCTGCTGGGCAACTTCAGCTACAACGGCTGGGTGTGGAATGCGGGCGGTCAGCTCTTCAAGGACGAGCAGCCGACGATCAATACCGACAAGAACGCCCAGGTGCTCGACTGGATCAAGCAGTGGACCGACCGGTACGGCTACCAGACCTACGCCGCCATCAAGGGCAACGGCAGTGGCGGCCCGCAGAACCCGTTCATGCAGGGCAAGGTTGCGATGGTCGCTGAGACCGCCACGTGGGAAGGTGAACTGAAGAAGAACGCCCCGAACCTGAAGTACGGCGTGGTGCCGGTCCCGACCCCGGACGGCAAGCAGCACCAGAACGCGGCCTACTCCGGCGGCTTTGCGGTCGAGATCCCCGTGGGCAGCAAGCACCCGAAGGAAGCGTTTGACTTCGCCAAGTACTGGACGACCGAGGCTGCCGTGACCTGGGCGCAGGAGCAGAACGACTTCCCGGCCTACAACAAGGCGACCGAGACGATCACCACCCCGGAGTTCAAGCGCATGGCCGACAACATGAAGAACACCGGGCTGATCCCGCTGCCGATCTACGCCCCCAACGACATGGACACGGTCCAGGCCTCCGTTGACGACGTGGTTGC
>JAQBPS010000242.1 GCA_028287415.1 Bacillota bacterium
CGAGATCGGCAATCGTCTGGAGCAGTGGAAGGACATTGTCTGGGTTGAATTTGTCCATTGAAGTCATCTGTGCCTGCTGTTCCAAGCACCGTCACCTTCCTTTCATCTGTTTGGCGGTGGCTCGGCCCAACGTTCGAAGCAGAAGGCCGGCCATTCAGCTTGTTAACACGAATTATCCCACAAACACCAAATAATGTCAATAATGGTGATTACAGAAAATGGGATTGCTGCAAATTGGCCGTGGACTGGGTGGTAAAGGTCCCCAACTCTGGCTTCCACCACTATTGTTCCCGTGGACGGTTCACTCATGCATATATGCCGAGCAAAAGCAGGTATGCCGATGAAATCGCTGCTGAGCAAATTCCCGCGGCGTATAAAATCATAGCTGGCAGAGTACTCGGGGCTGTGATAAAATCAGCCCCAATATTGACCGCTGGGAGGAAGCTCATGGCAACGGTCGCTTTTCAGGGTGAGCGCGGTGCATACGGCGAGGAGGCGCTTGTCCGCTATTTTGACAGGCATGCGGAACCCTCTCCCTGCAAGAGTTTCCTGGACGTTTTTGCAGCTGTCGCCAGCCGTACGGCCGACTGCGGCCTGGTGCCGGTCGAGAACTCGCAGGCGGGCAGCATCAACGACGTGTACGATCTGCTGCGCCAATTTGACCTGTTCGTGACGGGTGAGATCGTGCATCCGGTCAACTTGTGTCTGATGGCGCTGCCAGGCCAGACGCCGGGCGCCATCACCCGGGTGATCTCGCATCCGGTCGCCCTGGCGCAGTGCGACCGGCACCTGCGGCAGCTCGGTGTGGAGATTGTTGCCACGTACGATACTGCCGGCAGCGCCAAGCTGATCCGGGAGCAGGGGCTCCAGGGCGTGGCGGCTGTGGCGGGCGCCGGCGCCGCCGAACTGTACGGCCTTGATATTCTTGCCCGCAATATCCAGACCGTGCAGAACAACGTCACCCGCTTTGTGGAACTGAGCCGTACCCCCGGCGAGCGGCGGCCCGGGCTCCAGAAGACCATGGTCGTCATGGCGGTCGCACACCAGCCCGGCTCGCTTTACCGGGCGCTGGGCGCCCTGGCGGAGCGCGCGATTAACGTAACGAAGCTGGAGTCGCGTCCCGCGAAGAATCAGCCGTTTGAGTACGTCTTCTACGTGGACTTTGAGGGGCACCGGGAGGATGCGAACGTACGGGAGGGTCTCGCCGAGCTGGCGGGCTACACCACGTTCTGCAAGGTGCTCGGCTCCTTTGCCCGGGACGCAGGCCCTGAGCCCACTTAGACTCCGCTCAAAGCGCAGTGGCTCCCGGCGAGACGCCGGGGGCCGCTGCGCTTTTTGCATCGAACATAATTGCGGTTTGTAACGTTCAAGCCAATGAATGTTTGTGCGGCGAGGGGGTGGTGGAGGGTGGCCCGCATCCTGACTCCCTTGCACAGCGTCGTACGGCGGGCGCACAGGTCAGCGGGGCTGGCGCTGGTGGGAGCCGGGGGCCTGCTCCTGACCTTGCGCTGGACCGGGACGGAGACCGGTGTCGCGCAGATGGCGGGAGCCGCCCTTACCACGGCGCTCACGCTGCTGTGCTGTTCGCAGCTGGTGAAGGCGCTGCGCTCCTGGCGCCAGGCCCGCCGGGAGGCGTGGCTTTTCACCGGAGTGGCGCTCAACCTGCCGCAGTCCTGGTATCTCCTGGGGGACTTGCAGCTGCCCGCGATGGCGGGTGAGCGGCTCCCCGTGTGGGCCGTAGCGATCACGCCGGGCGGCCTGGTGGTGATCCACCTGTGCAGCGAAGAGGGGGTGTTCTTCCCGTCCGGGGCAGTCTGGGTGGTGCAGCGGGGGCGCACGGCCCGGGCGATTCCTTCCCCCACCCGGCAGTGCAGCCGGGCGGCGGCAACGCTGCGGGAGGTGCTCTGCCTGCCGGCAAACGTGCCGACCTGGCCACTGGTCGTACTGACCGACCCCGGGGGGGTGTACCACCCGGCGGGCAGGGATGTGCCGGTGATCGGCGCCCCCCATCTGCCCGGGGCGGTGCTGCGCTGTGGGCGGGCGCCGGTGGTCCCGCCCCGGGAGGCCCTGCGTCTGGCTGCCGATCTCGCTCGCTACCGCGTCTGACGGAACCGGTGCGTGCTGCCTATTCGCCCAGGGAATCGATAAAAGTATGGAAAATTGTATTGACGCGTTGGCATTCCCGGAGTAGAATCCTCATTATACCTGGATCGAGAACTCCAAATTGCGAAGGAAGTGTACCTAGGGTTCCGCTCTCCGCCCTTGCGGCGGTGAGGCTGGTCCAAGCGGTACAGCCCTGCATGGCAGGGTACACCGTGGGTCTAAAATACCCCAGCGGCAAGTTCTGATCACACCCCCTGGGGGTAGTGTCGAACGTGCCGGCTGGGGTTTTCGTATGTCCACAACAGCATAATTAAAAGCGATGACGGGACAAGTACGACTGGCGGGAGCCTTTCAGAGAGCGGCGGACAGTGGGAACGCCGCAGATTCCCCGGTTGGAACGTCACCCCGTAGCTGCCAGACTAAAAGCCGTGGGCAAGTAGGTCAGGGCCGGCCTGTCAAGGTCGTTAACCAATTGAGGCTCCCAACGGAGCAAAGTAGGGTGGTACCACGATTTAATCGTCCCTACCGTGACAGTGCAGGCGGAAAACGCCCGGGCGCTGTTGCGGTAGGGATTTTCTGTTTGCCGCACAAACGGTCGTTAGGCTGGAGGAGGTGGGGCGGGTGAAGCGCATCCTGGCGGTTTTGGTTGAGAATCACCTGGGAGTTCTGACGAGGGTAGCCGGGCTGATCCGGCGCCGCGGGTTCAACATTGAGAGCCTGGCGGTCGGGGTGACGGACAGCCCGGAGATCTCCCGCATCACCCTGGTGGTCGACGGCGATGAGCTTCAGGTGGAGCAGGTGTCCAAGCAGCTGGCCAAGCTGATCGAGGTCCTCCAGGTGCTTGAACTGGATGCTGCCAACGCGGTGGCCCGGGAACTGGCACTCGTGAAGGTCCAGTCCGATCCGGTGCGGCGGCCGCAGATTCTGCAGCTGGCCCAGGTTTTCCGGGCGAATGTGGTCGATGTGGGCACACACTCGGTGACCATCGAGGTGACCGGGACGCATGACAAGGTGGAGGCGCTGCTCAACCTCGCACGGGAGTTCGGCGTGCAAGAAGTGGTCCGGACGGGTGTAATCGCGATGGAGCGGGGCCCCGGCGCTGTAAGATTTGACAGGGAGGACAATATGTATGACCAAAATGTTCTACGAGTCTGATGCGGACCTGAAGTACCTCGCAGGGAAGAAGCTCGCTGTGATCGGATATGGCAGCCAGGGCCACGCCCACGCCCTCAACCTGAAGGAGAGCGGGCTGGATGTTACGGTTGGCCTGCGCTCGGGCAGCGCCTCCTGGGAGCGGGCCGCGAAGGCCGGGCTCCGGGTCGCCACCGTCGCTGAGGCGGCTGCGGCGGCCGATGTCATCATGATCCTCATCAACGATGAGAAACAGGGCGCCGTCTACGCGGCAGAGATCAAACCGCACCTCAAACCGGGCAAGGCGATCGGGTTCGGCCACGGCTTCTCGGTCCACTTCGGCCAGGTGGTGGCGCCAAAGGATGTCGACGTTTTCATGGTGGCACCCAAGGGTCCCGGCCACCTCGTCCGCCGCACCTACACCGAGGGGACGGGCGTGCCCTGCCTGATCGCCGTTCACCAGGATCCGAGCGGCAACGCTCGCAATATCGCTCTGGCCTGGTCCCGGGGCATCGGCGGGGCCCGGGCCGGGGTCATCGAGACCACGTTCCGGGAGGAGTGCGAATCCGATCTGTTCGGGGAGCAAGCCGTGCTTTGCGGCGGTACCACCCAGCTCGTCAAGTATGGCTTTGAGACGCTGGTCGAAGCCGGCTACGCCCCGGAAATCGCGTACTTCGAGTGCCTGCACGAGCTGAAGCTGATTGTCGACCTGATGTACGAGGGCGGCATGGCGTCCATGCGCTACAGTTGCAGCGACACGGCTGAGTACGGCGACTACGTCTCTGGGCCCCGGATTGTCGGGCCGGAGGTGAAGGAGCGGATGAAGCAGGTCCTGGCGGAGATCCAGAGCGGCACGTTCGCCAAGAACTGGATTCTGGAGAACCAGGTGGGGCGCCCGCAATTCACCGCCCTGCGGCGGCAGAACGCCGATCACCAGATCGAGCGGGTCGGTGCCGACCTGCGTGAAATGATGTCCTGGCTGCCCAAGGCAATCGGCAGCAAGGGCAACGAGTAGTCCCGGCTCGGGTCCACATATACATTAGCAAACACGGAGGTGCGTGAATGTGACGCCGTACCAGTCCGCCCCGAAGCCCCGCCTGCTCCCGGTCGCGCTGTTCGCCCCGAATGCTCAGGCCCAGGCCGGCGCCCGTAAGCGCCTGCCCGGTACGGCGCTCTGGACAGCCGCCACCGTGGTGAAGGCGTCCCGCTTCCGCATCTCCGGTGCACACGGAGGAGGTAAACCGAGATGAGTATGCAGGTCTTTATTGACGGTCAGTTCTACGCCCAGGAAGATGCGAAGATCTCGGTATTCGACCACGGGTTCCTGTACGGCGACGGGATCTTTGAAGGGATTCGCGCCTACAACGGCCGGGTCTGGAAGCTGACAGAGCACCTGGACCGCCTCTACGGCTCCGCCAAGTCGATCTGGCTGGAGATCCCCATCCCGTGGAAGCAGATGGAGGATATTGTGCTGGAGACCTGCCGCAGGAATAACCTTCAGGACGCCTACATCCGCCTGGTGGTCTCCCGGGGCGCCGGCGACCTGGGCCTCGACCCCCGCAAGTGCCCCAGGCCGTCGGTCATCTGCATTGCCGACAAGATCAGCCTCTTCCCGGCGGAGGTCTATGAGCAGGGCATGCAGGTGATCTCCGTGAGCACCCGCCGCAACCCGGTGGACGCCCTCTCCCCGCAGGTCAAGACCCTGAACTACCTGAACGGCATCATGGCGAAGATCAGCGCGATCACCCTGGGCTATCCGGAGGTGATCATGCTGAACAAGGAAGGGTACGTCTGCGAGGGCACGGGCGACAACATCTTCATCGTGAAGCAAGGCAAGCTGATCACCCCGCCGTCCTACCTGGGCATTCTGCCCGGCATCACGCGGGATGCGGTCATGGCGATGGCCCGGGAGATGGGCTTCAGCGTCGAGGAGGGTGTTTTCACGCTTCACGATGTTTACACGGCTGATGAGTGCTTCCTGACGGGCACCGCCGCCGAGATTGTGCCCGTGGTGCAGGCTGACAGCCGGGCGATCGGTGCCGGCCAGCCCGGCGCCGTCACGCGGCGGCTGATCAGCCAGTTCCGGGAGCTGACCCAGACCTGCGGCACAGCGATCATGCCTGC
>JAQBPS010000244.1 GCA_028287415.1 Bacillota bacterium
CCGCAGGAACGCCTTGACCAGCTCCGGATCGTTCTTGAGCGTGTCCGTGTTGGCGATGGTCGGCGCCTGGTCATGGAAGAAGCCAAGAATCGCATCAACCTTGCCCGCCTGCAGGGCGGCGAGCTTGCCAGTCGGGTCGATGTTGACCACGTTGACATCCTTGATCGTCATGTTGTTGGCAGCGAGGAAGGCGCCGAACGTCTGCGACACGGCGTCGCCCGCCGTCATGGCGATCGTCTTGCCCTTGAGGTCTGCCGGCGTCTTGAAGTTCTTGTCAGCGAAGAACTCGACCGAGCCGGGGCCGACCTGGAGGAACGAACCGACCGACTTGACGGGGATGCCGTTACTGATGCCGTTGATCAGTGCGGGGCCGTCGGCCCAGCCGAAGGTGACCTGCTTGCCGCCGACTGCCTGCACGGTCTTGCCCGAGCCGCCGCCCGGCTGAATGGTCAGGTCGATGCCCTCATCACTGAAGTAGCCCTTCTCCAGACCATAGTAGAACGGGGCGTGCTCGCCGTAGGGGATCCAGTTGAGCATGAGGGTGACAGCCTTCTTGGCGGCCGGAGCGGGGGTGCCAGGGGCGCCGGTGGCACCGGTGGCACCGGTGGCGACGGGCTGCGGCGAGGTCGTGCCCCCGCACCCGGTGACTACGGAGAGCACGACTGCTGCGGAAGCGATCATTCCGGTGAAACGGCGCATGTTGTGTGTATCCTCCCTGAAGCGATGTGTGACCCCTGGGTCCGGAACGGAGGCCGGCTACATGGTCGCCTCGACTTTGCGGCGGCGGCTCGCATGCCATGGCATTAGCAGCGCCTCAGCGACCTCGATCGCCACAAAGAACAGGACCCCGATCAGGGACATGATGATCAAACCGGCAAAGAGCAGCGCTGCGTTCAGGTTGCCGTTGGCAATCAGGAGGATGTAGCCCAGGCCTTCATTGGAGCCGACGAACTCGCCGACGACCGCACCTGTCACCGCCAGCGTGGCGGCCACCTTCAGGCCCGAGAACAAGTGGGGCAGCGAGGCCGGGAACCGGATCTTCATAAATGTCTTCCAGACGCCCGCACCCATGATCGCCGCAAGGTCCAGCAGTTCCGGGTCGACGGACCGCAGGCCCGCAACCCCGGAGATCACGACCGGAAAGAATGCGATCAGCACGGCGGACAGGATCTTGGGTCCCGGACCGAAGCCCATCCAGACGACGAACAGCGGTGCGATGGCGATCTTCGGGACCACCTGGGCAAACAGCAGGATCGGGTAGAGCGTCTTCTCGACCGTGGGGGAGAAGACGATGGCGATGGCTGCGAGCTGCCCCGCCAGCACCGCCAGAATAAATCCGATGAAAGTCTCGTACAGGGTGACCCGCGTATGCTTGAGCAGCAAATCCTTGTCCTGGGTCATGGCCTCCCATACCTTCGCCGGCGGTGGGATCAGGTAGGGCTTCACCCACCCGAGCGCAGTGGCAGCCCACCACACGATGAACACCACCACCAGGAACACCGCGGGTCGCCAGCTCGCACCGGCCAGGTCACGCACGCGGCTGCCGAGCCGTGCACCCGCAGGCTTCTCGTACGTCATAGCCATCCGGTCCCGTCCTCCCTCAAGGCGGTATGCCACTTCATGGAGACCGTTTAGAAAACGCTTTCCAATTGGCGCCATCGTAACACCGTGTTACAAGGTTGTCAATCATAAATAGTTCACATACCAGGACAATTGGTAGAAGGCGCCGAATAGCGCCCTGCGTGTACATTTCATCGAACAAAAGCGTAGCGTGGCATGCCGGAAACGGGGCGTTATTGACAGGTCAACGGCTTCCGGCTATAGTCATAGAAAACGCTTACCAAGCAGTATCTTCACGCAATACAGGTGATCAATATGACTCCAACGCTTGCGGATGTCGCACGGCTAGCCCGGGTCTCCCCCGCCACCGCCTCGCGCGTGATCAGCGGCAGCACCTACGGCGTATCAGCCCAGCTTCGCGAACGGGTCTTGAAGGCTGTCAGCGATCTGAAGTACGTGCCCAACGCGCACGCACAGGCCCTGGTCGGTGCCAGCTCACTCACCGTCGGCGTCATCGTCGGCGACATGAGCGACCCGTACTTCGCGGAAGTGACACGGGGCATCCAGAACGCTGCCATCGCTTCCGGCCGCCTGACGATGATGTGCAACAGCTTCCGGGACCCCGAGCGGGAGCTGGCCTACATCCGCCTGCTGCACGCGCAGCGCGTGGAGGCGATCATCATGGCGGGCGGCGGCGTTGACGACCGCGTCTACAGCCAGAAGCTCGCCTCACACATTGATGCCTTTACCGCGGTGGGCGGGCGGGTGACGTTCATCAGCCGGCACCATGTGGTCGGCAATGCGGTGCTACCCGACAATGTGGGTGGGGCCCGGGCCATCGGCCGGGCGCTGGTTGCGCTGGGGCACCGGCAGATCGGCGTGATCAGCGGGCCGAAGCTGCTGACCACCACCCGCGACCGAATGGACGGTTTCCGCAGCGCGCTTGCTGAGGCGGACGTCACGCTGCCCCCCGGCCAAATCGTCCACGGGGATTTCTCACGCGACAGCGGTGCAGAGGCTGCGGGACGCCTGCTGGATCGTGCGCCGGACATTACGGCGATCTTCGCGCTCAATGACGGCATGGCGATCGGCGCGCTGAGCGTGCTGCGCAACCGGGGCATTGCCGTGCCGGCAGCGATGTCCGTGGTCGGCTTTGACGATATCCCCGCAGCCCGGGATGTGATGCCGGCACTCTCCACCGTGCACCTGCCCATGGTCGAGTGCGGGGCCCGGGCCATGGAGCTGGCCCTGTCCCAGCGCGGCTCTGAACTGCGCGTGGAGCACGTGCCGACGCAGGTGGTGCTGCGCAACAGCACCGCTCCACCGCGAAATCGCTGACCACAGGAGGCACCATCATGAGCGCACATGAACTCCAGGGCCTGACCATCGCCCGCATTGAGACCTTTCCCGTGGCGTTGCCAACGCTGCGCAGCTTTGCGGTGTCGGGCGGCAGCGTCGCGACGGTCGGGCGCCCGTCGATCCGCGTGCTGGTGAAGGTGACCGCATCGGACGGGACGGCTGGCTGGGGCGAGGCCACCCCGATTCCCTCCTGGACCTACGAGACGCTGGAGTCGATCACGTCGACGATCAACCAGTACCTGACGCCGGTTGCGCTCGGGCTCCCCGTGTGGGACCTGGACGGGCTGACGCGCGCCTTCGACCGGGCAATCAACCGGGGCTTCACCATTGGCGCCCCGCTGGCCAAGTCCGCGGTTGATGTCGCCATGAACGACCTGCTGGGCCGCGTGCTCGGCGTGCCCGTCACCACCCTGTGGGGCGGTCGGCGGCTCTCTGAGATTCAACTGGCCTGGATTGTCGCCACCGAGGGGCCGGGCGGCGCCGAGGCGAGCGTCGCCGAGGGCCTGAGCCTTGGCTATGAAGCGTTCAAGGTCAAGGTCGGGCTGCACGGGGAGCGTGAGGACGCCGAGATGGTGGCGCAGGTGCGCCGGGCCTGCGGCGATCGCTTCCTCTGGGTGGATGCGAACCAGGGCTACACGCTGGATGTGGCGGTGCGCCAGGCCCGCCGCATGGCGGCGCTCGATGTGGCCGCGTTCGAACAGCCGCTGCCAGCGAACGACATTGTCGGGCTGAAGCGGCTGCGGGACGTCTCGCCGGTGCCGGTGGGCCTGGATGAGAGCCTGCGCCACCCGTCAGACCTGGCCACCTTCCTGAAGCTTGACGCCGTGGATGTGGCGATCGCCAAGGTGCAGCGCAGCGGCGGGCTGACGCTGTCACGCCGCCTCTGCGCCATGGCGGAAGACGCCGGCGTGCGGCTGATGGGCTCCGGTCTGACGGAGTCGGACCTTGGCCTGGCCGCCTCGCTGCACCTCTTCGCTGCGTTCGGGATCGACACACCGGTTGATCTGAACGGCCGGCAGTTTATCGAAAGCCCGTACACGACCGGGAGTACGGTGACCGTGCGCAATGGCCGGGCGCTGGTGCCGAACGGCCCCGGGCTCGGGGTCGAGGTCGATGAGGCGATGGTCCGCAAGCTGGTGATCTAAGAAGCCTACAGCCAGGTCGATCGATTCTACATTTTTCGACATCGAGCTCCACAGCATCCGTCTGGCACATCTCGAGGCAGATGAATGCGCGCTTGGGCTTCATCCATGTTTAGGCTCTGGGGCGCCAATCGCCAAATGGTGCATGGCAGAAAGCGCGGCTCTGGATGTGTTCAGACATGACAAGAAACGACGGAATGTTCGTCATTTGTTCTGGTATTGTTTTCCAGCAAGTCTTGAAGTACGATTCGTATGGGAATTATTGGAAGACCGGCTTGCGGGCTTAGCTACTGGAGGAATGTCCAGATGAAGCTCGAGGCCGACGGCTGGATTGTGGTTTGTTTCGTAATGGTGGTAGGGCTGGTGGCGATCGTAAGTCTGTTGTTACGCGCCGGCGCCGAGCCATCGGCTGTGACCTCGCTGGTTGAGCGGGTTTTAGCGACGGTAGCCCGTCACTAAAAAGGCAACCCCGCAGGACGATGTCCTGCGGGGGTAGGGACCCACTGACCACCAAGGCTCCCACCTTATTCAGCCTGGCAGAGGGGGTTCAAAAGCAGCGGAGGCGTAACGGTCAAGGGGAACCTGGGGCAATTCAGCCAGTTACCAGCCGGTCACCCATCCACATACTGACCTGAACCCCACTACCGAGGATATTCGGCTTCAATCCACCAGCTCATAGGCCGGCAGGGCGAGGAACTCACCGAACTCGTCACCGAGCGTCTACAAAGCGCCCCTGGTCAAAGGCGTCAGCACCAATGCTCTCTCGCCACCGGGACAACTCTTCCGCTGCCAAGTGCCGCACGAACGCAGCGAGTAGATCGGCCAGGATTGGCGCAGTCCGACCATAATACTTCTGCTTATCCAGCGTCATCTTGCCAGCGGCCATAAACACCTTGGCCCCGTCCTGCATGATCATGGCGCCATCAGGTTTGTAGTTCACGATGGGCATTATCTCCTGCTTCACCAGGAATTCGTTATTCCCGTCCAAGCGGGAGCCAAGATCCTTTGGGTTCTTTCACATTGCACGGAGTGGAATTCGCGTGAAAGAGCAAAGCGGAACATGGCGATGTTGACGCCGTAGCTGTACGCAAGCCGGTAAACGCCTGCGAAAAAGCGGCGCCATTGCGCGCTGTCGGGCAGCACCCGCACAACAGGCGGCTACGGCCTTGACCGCATGCGGGTGGCTCCTGGCCATCTCCAGTGCAAAGATTGCCCCCCGCGAATCGCCGCCCCACAACATTCCCGACAGCCCCATGCAGAGGAGGACGATCAGCGAGTT
>JAQBPS010000765.1 GCA_028287415.1 Bacillota bacterium
CATCCATCCCACACAGCAAGGGGGACCCGTGCATGGGCATATTCGACCGCATGGAGCAGGACGGGCAAGAACAGGTTCTCTGTTGCTACGATAAGGCGACCGGACTGAAGAGCATCATCGCGATCCATGACACCACACTCGGCCCCGCCCTCGGCGGCTGCCGCATGTGGCCGTACCCCGGCGAGGAGGAGGCGCTTGAGGACGCCCTCCGCCTGTCCAGGGGCATGACCTACAAGTCAGCGGCCAGCGGCCAGAACCACGGCGGCGGCAAGGCCGTCATCTGGGGCAACCCCCGGACAGACAAGTCCGAGGAGCTGTTCCGGGCGTTCGGCAAGTTCGTCCATACGCTTGGTGGCCGCTTCTTCACCGGCACCGACGTCGGCACCGAGAAGAACGACTTCGTCTATTCGACCATGGAGAGCCCCTACCTGGTCGGCCTGCCCGAGGAGCACGGCGGCAGTGGCGACTCGTCGATCATCACAGCGTTCGGCGTCTGGAAGGGTATCAAGGCCGCAGCCGCCCATGTCTGGGGCAGTGACAGTCTGGGGGGCAAGCGCATCGCCGTCCAGGGCGCCGGCAAGGTCGGCGGCCATCTGATCGAGCACCTCTTGGATGAGGGCGCCGTCATCACCGTGACGGACGTGGTTCACCAGAACATCCAGCGCGTGCAACAGGCCTTCCCGAACGTGGCGGCGGTCAGCACGGACGCCATTTACGATGTTGACTGCGACATCTTCGCGCCGTGCGCGCTGGGTGGCATCATCAACGACGAAACCATCCCCCGACTCAAGTGCCGGGTCGTGGCCGGCGCCGCCAACAACCAGCTGCTTGAGCCTCGCCATGGCGACGAGTTGCACAGGCGCAATATCCTCTACGCCCCTGACTACGTCATCAATGCTGGCGGCCTGATCCAGGTGGCCGACGAGCTGATGGGCTATCACCATGACCGCGCGTTCCGCAAAACCGCCGGCATCTACGGGATGCTCGGCCAAATCTTCGAAATCAGCCGCCAGGAGGCGATCCCGACCTATCTGGCGGCCGACCGGCTCGCCGAGCGGCGCATCGCCAAGATCGGACAGCTGAACCGGCTTTACGTAGCGGAATAAGTAGGTGACCCGCTGTGACTGACTCAGACAGGCCTCTGCGCATTCTTGTGATCAACCCGGCGGCAACCGCCACCCACGTCGCCGTTTTCGATGGTGACGCCCTCACTGTGGCCGACTCGATCAGCCACACCCCTGAGGAGCTGGCAACCTTCGACCGGGTATGGGACCAGTACCTGCTCCGCAAGGACCGCATCGCTGCGTTCCTGGAGCGGGGCGGCATCAGCGGCAGCAGCCTCAGCGCTGTTGCCGGGCGGGGCGGCATGCTCAAGCCCATCCCCGGTGGCACTTACCGGGTGAACGCCGCCATGCTGGAAGACCTCCGGCGGGGCGTTCAGGGCGAGCACGCCAGCAACCTGGGCGGCATCCTGGCCTATGGCATTGCCCGGGCCTATCAGATCGATGCGTTTATTGTCGACCCCGTCAGCACCGACGAGTTGGATGACCTGGTCCGCATCTCCGGGCTGCCGGAGCTCGAGCGGACCAGCCTCTGCCACGCACTCAACATGCGCTCGATGGGGCGCCGGGCCGCCGCCGAACTAGGCAAACCTTACGCCGACTGCCGGCTGGTCGTCGCCCATCTGGGTATGGGCATCTCGGTTGCGGCTCATCGGGGCGGCCGAATTGTCGACACGACCAACGCGAACGAGAGCGGCCCCTTCTCCCCGGAGCGGGCGGGCACATTGCCCGTCGGTGATCTGGTAAAGCTCTGTTTTTCCGGAAACCATACGGAGCGGGAGCTGGTCCGGAAACTGACCAGCCAGGGCGGGCTCGTCGCCCACCTGGGTACGAAAGAGTTTGCCGAAGTTGAGCGCAGGATCGACCAGGGCGACCCGGTGGCCGAGCTGGTCTATCAGGCGATGGCGTACCAGATTGCCAAGGAAATCGGTGCTATGGCTGTTATACTGGAGGGTGAAGTTGACGCCGTGGTGCTGACCGGTCCGCTGGCTCACTCCCAGCGCCTGGTCGACTGGATTGCCAATCGGGTTGCCTGGATCGGACCGCTCAAACGCTACCCCGGCGGAGACGAGATGCACGCCCTGGCCGCGGGCGCCGCCCGTGTGCTCAGCGGAGAAGAGGAGGCACTTGTCTACGTATGAAATCTTTTAGCGAACTGCTGGAGGCCGCCCGGGCCAAAGCTGCCAACAAAATGCCCGTCCTGGCGATCGCCCAGGCGCACGACCACCATGTCGAAGAGGCGGTCCATGAAGCCGAGTCGCTCGGCCTGGTCCAAGGCCTCCGCATCCAGCGGGATGATGACGCTGAGGCCGCCCGTGAGGCGGTGGCCGCCGTCCGCCGCGGGGACGCCCAGCTGCTGATGAAAGGGCTGCTCCCGACCCCGACGATCATGAAGGCGGTTCTGAACCGTGAGGCAGGGCTCCGGACCGGGCGGGCGCTTTCGCACGCCTGCGCCTTTGAGATTCCCGGCTGGCACAAGCTGATCTTCACCACTGACGTTGCCCTCAATGTGGCGCCGGACCTTGCCCGCAAGGCTGACATCGTCCGTAACCAGGTGGCCATGGCGCACGCCCTGGGGAT
>JAQBPS010000771.1 GCA_028287415.1 Bacillota bacterium
TCGGTCATCAACATGAGCCTTGACATCCCCGAGGAGAGTCAGGCACTTGCAGCCGCGATACACAACGCGATTGCCAGTGGCATTACGATCATTGCCTCCACCGGCAACCGCGGACCCGCCAGTCCCCCGGTTTATCCGGCAGCATATCCAGGCGTGATCGGCGTCTCTGCCGTCACGCTCGAAGGCCGCGCCGTCTCCTTCGGCTCGTCGGGTCCGGATGTCGACCTGGTCGCTCCCGGGCTTGCCATCCGTACCACTTCGCTGCGGCGCGGCTACACCTGGGCGAGCGGCACCAGCATGGCCTGCCCCTTCGTCGCCGGCGCTGCTGCACTTTACCTGCAGCGGTACCCCAACGCCGACCCCGAGCAGGTGCGGGAAGCGCTGCTCAAATCCGCCGTGGACTTGCCGGGCATACCCAGGGAGCAGCAGGGCGCCGGCCTGGTGAACGCGGCCGAGGCCCTGTGCTATGCCAGGTCGGAGGCAGCGCCTGCACCCCTCCCGGTCGAGTCTGCCCCCCTCCCGGTGGGGTCTGCACCCGTCCCGGTCGAGCCTGCACCCCTTCCGGTCGAGCCTGATCCCAGCCCACCGGAGCTCATGGCAGTGCGCCCCTGGGATGCCCAGCTGCAAGCGATCCACACAAAGCAAATCGCCATGGAGCAGTACGTGCAGGCCCAGCTTGCGGAACTGACCCGGCTGATCCAAACGGCCATCCAACAGCGGGAGTGACGTGCGGTGCAAAGGCGACGAGTTGTACCCGAGGGCAGGCGCGGCAGGAGAGGCCGGGGCAGGGCCCCGGATCCCGTTCCCGGCAGGCCGGATCTGATTCAGTTAAACCTGCCGCCCAGGGCGGCTGCGGCTGTCGGCCGACCGTTCTTCGTCATGCGGGGGCAGGCGGACGCCACAATCGTGCCCTACATCCGGATGACCGGCAGCTGGGAGCCGTACCTGATGGAACTGATCGCCGATAAGCTCCCGGTCGGCGGCACATTTGTTGATGTGGGCGCCAACATTGGCATTCACTCGATGCTCGCAGCGCTGCGGGTGGGACCGACCGGAAAAGTCTTTGCGATCGAGGCCTCTCCGGGCACGTGGCAGGTGCTCGCGGAGAACCTCGTATCGACCGGATGTCCGGGTGCGATCGCGGTTCTGCGGGGCGTGTGGGATGCGCCAGCTGTCCTTACCTTCTGCCACGTGCCGGAAAACCACGGCCACTCCCATCTCTCCACCACCGGGTACCAGCGCGGGCAGACCTTTGCAGTGGCCTGCGAATCCCTTGACAGTCTCGTGGCGCAGGCTCAGTTGTCCCGCATCGACCTGATCAAGATCGATGTGGAAGGCTCCGAAACGAAGGTATGGCAGGGTGCGCAGGACACACTGCAACGGTTCAAGCCACCCGTCATTCTAGAAATGAATTTTGCCACGTTGCGGGATAATGTTGGTTCATCAGCGTTGGAGCTTTATCAGGCGATTGGCGCCTCCGGGTACAACATGAAAGCCGTGATGCCGGACTTCACGCTCATTCCCATATCCGACTTCAGCGAGATCGAGGCGGTCATCGCCCGGGGCTTCCCCGTATTCGACCTGCTTTGCGAGCATTCAGGCTAACGACGGCGAGCGGCCCGCGGGGTGTTCCCGGGGGCCGCTCGCACTTGTGACCGGACTGGCGCAACTTGCATAGCATGGGGAAGAACCGATCTGACCGCAATTTGGGGCGGGATGACGTATGAGGCGAAATGGCCGAGACCTGGACAGGATCCGAAACCGGCGCAGGAACAGACCACCGGCCAGCACGCCAAGTCCGCTCCCGGTCGCGATCCCGATTCCGTCCACTCCACCCCCCGTCGCCCCTCCAGCTCCGGCCCCGGCCCCGACCCCGGCCGAAGTGCAAGTCGCAGTCACGCTCCCGCTGCAAGTCGCGAGCGCTATTGGCCGTCCCACGCTGACGGTTCAGGGACCGGCCGCAGACCTGAGCATTATTGGTGTGATCCTGAATACGGGCTGCTACGAGCCGCACGTGATGGCAGCGATGATCAGCATCCTGCCGCTTGGCGGGAGCTTTGTCGACGTAGGCGCAAATATTGGCGTTCTGTCCACCCTGGCAGCACTCCGTGTCGGTGATCAAGGTACTGTGCTGGCGGTTGAGGCTTCACCAGCCACCTACCCGTTCCTGGTGCGCAACCTGGCCGCCACCGGGTGCCCGGGCGTGATTCCGGTCAACCGCGGCGCTTGGGATGCACCCGGTACGCTCAGGTTCTGCCACCTGGCGCACATCACCGGCGGATCCCATGTCACGACCACCGGCACTGAGGAGGGGCAGGTCTATGCGATTTCCTGTGCGCCCCTCGATACGCTGGCCGCGGCAGCCGGCCTACACCGTGTCGACCTGATCAAGATCGATGTAGAGGGGTCGGAGATCCGGGTATTAAACGGCGCGAGCCAAATTCTATCGGACCATCGACCACCGATCATTATTGAGTTTAACCAGTTCACACTCCAGCAGCATGCCGCGACCAGCGCTCAGGAATTGTATGACTGCCTGCGAGATTATGGTTACCACATGAAAATTCTGATGGAAGACGGCACCACCCTGCCCGTCACGGCTTTCGAACGAATGGAACAGGTCAGCCGGCAGTGGACGCTACGCCTGGATGTCCTGTGCGAGCATGCAGGAGAGCCGCGTTAGCCCGCCGGGGTGTCCTTAACCCCGGCGGGTTGCGTACGAACCAAATGAGGTGACGCAGCGATGGGAATCGGGCTGATCAGCACCTACCCGCCGCGCATGTGCGGCATTGCCAGTGTGGCGGTCAATGTGCGCCAGGCTTTGCTTGCCGCCGGGGAGCCGTACGTGCCAGTGGTGGCTCTGGTCAAGGACGCCGGCGACACGCTCTGTGGCCCTGAGGTCCTGGCCCAGGTAAACCACCACCACCGCCCGGATTACCTGACCGCCGCTGCTGTGCTCAACGCGGCTCCGGTGGAGGCCGTGATCCTCCAGCACGAATTCGGCATCTATGGGGGCAGGCTCGGCTCCTATGTGGTGGATCTGCTGGCAGCGCTGCGCAAGCCGGTAATCTCCGTGATCCACACAGTTCTGGACAACCCGACACATGAAATGCGGGAACTGGTACGCCGGATCGACGCACACAGCTCCCTGCTGATCACTGTATCGCAGCGCGACCGGGCAGTGCTCCATTCGGCCTTTGGGATCGCCGCCGGTCGGGTGGTCCACCTGTCGTTGGGTGTACCGGATCCGCCTGCGGGCACGCCAGAGGAGTGGAAACTGCGCCTGGGCCTGGGGCACCACACGGTCGCCATGACATTCGGCCTGCTTGGTAACGCAAAAGGGCTGGAAACGGTCGTGGATGCACTGCCCCAAGTTGTTCCAGCTCACCCTGACTTGCTCTACCTGGTCGTAGGCGCCACCCACCCGGAAGAAAAGAAACTTCACGGTGAGGCATACCGCTCGGCACTGGTGGCACGCGCCTCTGCCTACGGTATTCTCCAGCATCTCCTCTTTATCGACCGGTACCTCGATGAACAGGAACTCCTTGCTTACCTGCTCGCCTCTGATCTCTATGTGACGCCGTATCCGCAAAAAGGCCGCGGCTCCAGCCTCACCACCCTGTACGCCGCCTTCCTGGGCAAAGCAATTCTCTCCACGCCCTTCGATTTTGCGATGGAACTGCTGGGCAACGGGGCCGGCTATCTGTTCCCCTTCAATGATCCCAATGGGCTCGGGCAAGGTTTGCGCGCACTTCTGGCCAGCCCGGAGAGCCGGGCCCACTTGGGGCGAGTGGCCCGCGATCAGACTCAGCACCTGTCCTGGCGGAACATTGGCCAGCAATACCGGGCGCTCGCCGACGCCCTGGCGGGTGCGGTCGCCCTCGCAATTCCAGCCCCGCCGCCAGTCGCTGAGTATAGCGCCCAGATCCAGCCGGTCCTGCCCCTGGTAAGAGGCCGTGCGCGTTCTCCGGTGGTGGCACATTTACAGGTTCAGAACACCGGCTCGGCGGTGTGGTCCCCCGAAGCCGTGCGTGTCACGGTCGTCGCCGACCTGCTGGGCAAGAACCGGAAGCCGGTGGTGCCCGACATTGGCCGCATGCCGATCAGCGCCGTGGTGCCGCCCGGGGGCAGCGTCGCCGTCGACTGCCACTTTGTTGCCCCGCCCCGGGCGGGCCTGTTCTGGCTGGAATTTGCCGTCGAATGCGACGTCACCGGCAAGCAGGCAGTCCGCTGCCCGAGCCTGGCAGCGGTCAGGCTCGCCCTGATGGCGCCATGACGCGTGGCTGCGCGTAAAGAGCGACGGCCTCCGGAATCCCGTTCCCGGGGACCATCGCTCTGCTCATTCGGCTGACAAGCCTACGCAGGACCGCAGCGCTGCGCTGGCCCGGCCGGCGACCGGTGCCCAGCGGAACGCCTGCACCCGCTCGAGCCCATTCGTCCGCAGCTCCGCGCATCGCTGTGGATCGCACCACAGCGTTGTCATAGCCCCGGCAATCGATGCGACCGACCCCGGATCCACCAGCTCCGCCGAGCCGCTTGCCACCTCCAGCAGCGAGGAGGTGGCCGATGTCAGCACCGGCGTGCCGCAGGCCATCGCCTCCAGCACGGTCAGGCCCAGCCCCTCCCACAGCGATGGATGCGCCAGGAACGAGGCCCCCCGGTACAGGTGAATCAAGCCATCGTCCGGCAGCGGCCCCGTCACGATCACATCCCCCGGGGAGAGGCCTGCACGCACCGGCAAGTGCCGCAGTGATTCCTTTGAGACGATCACGAGCTGCGGGCGGGTGGCCAGGCTGGCGCGGGCCGCTGCGAACGCTTCCAGGAGGTGGCTGAGATTCTTGCGGGGGTCCTTCAGGGCACCCACGTACAGGGCGTACTCCCCGGTGATGCCCAGGTGAGCCAGCAGTCCCCGGTCCACCGGCCCCGGCGCAAACCGGTCATCAACAATCCCGTAGATGACCGCGATGCGGGAGCTGTCCATGCCCGCGAGGTGGACAGCATCCTGGCGGGTCGCTTCACTGTTCGCCAGAATCAGGTCACAGTCGCGTAAGAGCGCGATGGTATTGTAGTACCAGCGCTGGCGCTTGGCGTTGCCCAGGTATGTATCGGGAAAGCGCAGTGGGATCAGGTCATAAAGCACGGCCGCCAGCTTGCACGCGCCCAGGGCGCCCCGCCTCGGCAGGGGACGCTGCCACTCAAACGGGCTGGGCAGCAGGAAAATGTCCGGCCGCTCGACGGTGATGAATCGCTTGAGGTGGTTTGCCCATCCAACCGGGTGAAACGGCCTGGGGCCGGGAGCGACCGGCAGGTACTGGTCGCCCCGGCCGTGCCGCACAAGCCCTGCGATCAGGTCATCGGCATACCTGCCGATGCCCCCGCCCTTGGAGACAGAGTGTTGGTGGAGCATATCCACGGCTACCTTCAATGCACTGCCCCCTTCTCACTGCCAAGCAGCTGCTTCAGTCGTGCATTGGCGGCCCGGGCGGCATGCTCCCACGTGAAGTGCGCGTGCACGTGGGCGGCGCCCCGGTCGCCCGTGCGCCGTAACTCGCTCCGGTGCTCATAAGCCCAGCGCATGGTCTGGCGCAAGGCGCCCGGCGACACCTCACAGATCAGTCCCTGTGCGGCCAATGCCATGCCGTCCACCCGGTCGCCGGCGGGGGTCACGGCGGCCGCCACCAGCAGGGCGGTCTCCGGCGTGGCGTAGTCGAGTGCGGCGCCGGCCCGGGGGAGGATCGGCGGGGTGCCGCAGGCCATGGCCTCCAATGCGGGCAGACAGAACCCCTCACCCCGATAGGGCGCCACCAGCGCATCAGCGGAACGGTAGAGCCAGGCGAGGTCATCATCGGAGAGGACGCTGTCGATCAGGCGCACCCGGCGCCGGACTGCGGCCGTCTCCGCCGCTGCGGCACGCAC
>JAQBPS010000786.1 GCA_028287415.1 Bacillota bacterium
GACGGGGAAAGAGCGCATGACCACGACCGACAGGCGCCCACCCGGAAGGCCCGTCCGGCGCGCTTCCTCCAGCGAAACCGGGCACATACCGGCGGCCGTGAACATGGCTTGCAGGACCGGCAAGTTCTCAGCCTCGGCCAGCACAACGGGGATGGCATCCAGCCCGATGGCCAGCGCACGTGCCAGTGCGGCGGTCCCGGATGGGCCGTCGTTCTCGACGACGGAGGTCGCAATCCAGGATCGGCTGTCCATGCCGGTCGTCATGAGGATCATGGAGCGCTTGGGCAGTGCGGCCAGCTTTTCAGCAGCCGCCAGGCACAACGTTTTGCCGATGATCTCCCGGGCGGCTTTGTACAGGTGCTCGATCGACCGCCCGGTCAAGTCAAGGTTAACCAGCCGGTCCATACGCTCGGCCATCTCCACGTTCATGTTGACACCCTCCTCTCCCTGCATACTAACAGTGCATGGCTCGCACTAACAAATACCAAAACGGTATACCGTTATGCTTGCCACGCTGATATGCCGGGCCAACTGCGCTGCTGCGAAACGACCCCGGCACGAAGCAGACCGCCACAACGCCTCCGGCTGTCACAGTCGCGCAGGAAAACTCATGGTCGTCGCAGCCGGCGTTAAAGCCGGCGGAGATGCAATGGGCGGGATACGACCAGAAGCGGTTGCCCGGCTACGGCCCCTGGCTGGAGCACGAACTGAATCTGTACCTGCGGCTGGCAGCCGCATGTGAAAGAGCCCAGGCGGTAGTCCGCCTGGGCTCAACTCTATCAACCTCACAAGTCCTTCAGCCTCGGGTCCAGCGCATCCCGCAGCCCGTCGCCAAACAGATTCAGCCCCATCACCACGATGGCGATGGCGATCCCCGGGAAGAGCGTGAGCCATGGCGCCTCCCGCATGAACTGCTTGCCCTCGGCCAGCACCACGCCCCACGAGGGCACATCCGGCGGTGCGCCCACGCCCAGGAAGCTGAGCGATGCCTCCGACAGCACAGCCGTCGCAAACAGAAACGTCGCCTGGACGATCACCGGTGAGAGGCAGTTGGGCAGGATGTGCTTCCAGAGGATCGACACATCCTTCGCCCCGAGCGCCTCCGCCGCTTCCACGTAGAGGTTCTGCCGGATCACGATCGCAGCGCTGCGGGTGACACGGGCCACCCGGGGCACGTTCACAACCGTGAGTGCAAAGATCACATTGCCCACCTGCGGCCCCAGCGCCGCCATGATTGCAATCGCCAGGAGGATGCCCGGCAGCGCCATCAGCCCGTCCATCAGCCGCATCACCGTCGCATCAACCCGGCGGTAGTAAGCGGCTGCGACCCCAACCGGCACCCCGATCAGGCAGCTCAAAACCACCGTCGCCCCCCCGACGATCAGCGACAGCCGGCTGCCATAGATCACCCGTGCGTACACATCACGGCCGAACTCGTCCGTCCCCATCAGATGTGCGCCGCCGGGCGGCAGCATCCGGTCCTTGACCGCGAGCGCCGTGGGGCTGTAGCGGGTCAGCAGCGGTGCGGCCAGAGCGATCAGGGTCATCAACACAATGATGACGGCGCCCGTCACCGCGACCTTGTTGCGGAGCAAACGTTTGATCATGCGTACCTCACCCTTGGGTCAATCCAGGCGTAGGCGAGGTCGACCACCAGGTTGACCACCGCATACAGCAGCGCCACGCAGAGCACCGCCCCCTGGATGACCGGATAGTCCCGGCGCAGCACCGACTGCAGCAGCAGCCGCCCCGCACCGGGCAGGTTGAACACCGTCTCGGTTACGACCGCACCGCCGGCGAGCGTGCTGATGGTCAGGCCGATCACCGTCAGCGTCGGGATCAGCGCGTTCCGCAGGCCGTGCCGGTAGATCACCAGCCGCTGGGCAAGCCCCTTGGCGCGGGCCGTGCGCATGTAGTCCTGCCGCATCACGTCCAGCATGGCCGAACGGGCCATGCGGGCGATCAGCCCGGCCTGGGCAAACCCCAGCGAGAAGGCGGGCAGGATCAGGTGACGCAGCGCATCCAGCGGATCTTCCGCCAACGAGGTGTAGCCCGCCGCCGGCAGGATCGGCATCCGCACGCCGAAGAGCAGAATCAGGTTGAGGCCCAGCCAGAAGCTCGGGACGGAGAGGCCCAACAACGCGAGGATCATCATCACGCGGTCGCCCAGTTGGTTGTGGCGGCTCGCCGCAATCACCCCGGCGGGCACGCCCAGCCCGACGGCGATCACAGTCGCCAGCAGCGTGAGCAGGCCGGTCGGCTCCACCCGCTGGCCAATCGCTGCCGTCACCGGCTGACTGAGGAAGATCGACGTGCCCAGGTTGCCGGTCACGGCCCGACCGACCCACTTCACGAACTGCGTCGGAATCGGCTCATTCAGGCCGAGGTCGTTACGCACCTTCTGGATCTGCTCCTGCGTGGCTTCCGGCCCCAGCATGGCCGCTGCCGGATCGCCCGGCGTCATGTGCACCAGGGTAAAGACAACGACGGCGACCACAAACAGCGTCGGAATCAGCGAGAGGACGCGCCTTGACAGGTACTGGAGCACATGGTCACCTCCGGTTGCCGGTTACTTTTTCTCGACGTAGGTGTTCCAGAAGTAGTACTCGCCCATCGTCGGCACGTTTTTCACGTTCTTGCGGGCGGCGCGGGTGCCAAAGTAGTCGCCGATCTTGACGCTCGGCACGTCCTCGTAATAAAGCTTCTGGAGTTCAGCCCAGGGCTTCGCGGCCTGAGCGTCGACCAGCTCACCGGCAATCTGCTGCGCGAGCTGATCCCGCTGCGGGTTCGACCACCAGCCGAACCACTTGTCGCCCATCGATGCGAGCAGCAGCGGGTTGTTCTTGACGCTGATGCCGGTGCCGAACATGTCCCAGGCGTCCGGCTTGGCCCGGTTGTTGACCAGGGTCGCCCAGTCGCTGACGACCAGCTCGACGTTGAACCCGGCCGCCTTCATCTGGTCGGCGTAGACGAGCGCAGCCTTGTAGTTGTAATCGTACTCCTTGGTCGCCAGGTAGCGGATCTTCTCGCCCTTATAGCCGGCCTGCTGGAGCAGCTGCTTCGCCTTGGCGACGTTGTGCTGGTTGTAGTTCTCCTTGCCTGCGTCGGTCCACCAGACGCCCTGCTCCTTCTGCATCAGGCTGGGGTCGATACGGTACAGATCCTTGTCGCCGAAGGCGGCGGACATGATCGGCTCGGGGTCCATGATGGCCAGGGCCGCCTGCCGGACGAGCTTGTTGGTGAACGGGCCCTGCTTCATATTGAAGCTGACGTTCAGGTGGGAGATCGGCTTGACGACGATCGCCTGGAGGCTGCTGTCGTTCTTGACGCTCTGATACTGGCTGCCCGAGAGCAGCGCAGCGACGTCGTACTCGCCGGACTCGAGACCGGAGAGACGGGTGTTCGTGTCCGGCACCGGGATGAATTGAATTTCGTCGGCGACCGCCAGCTTCTTGCCGCCGGGGCCGTTCGGTTCCTCGCTGCGGGAGGCGTACTGGTCAAAGCGCTGCAGCTTGTAATAGCGGTCGGGCACGTGCTCGATCAGCTTGTACGGCCCGGTGCCGATGAACTCCTGGATCGGCTTGTCGGGGTACTTGTCGCAGATCTCCTTGGGGTAGATGGCGAGGCCGTTGCCGGGCGTGGCCAGGGCAGCGAGCAGGGTGCCGTTCGGCTTGTCGAACTCGAACTGGACGGTGTTCTTGTCGGGGGCGGTGACGGCCTTCAGTCCGGCCATGGCGCCCTTGGCGTTCTGGGCCAGCTTGTTCCAGCGGTTGATCGAGGCGACGACGTCGTCGGAGGTCATCACCTTGCCGTTGTGGAACGGGACGCCCTGGCGGAGCTTGATCACGTAGATCTTGCCGTCAGCTTTGACCTCGGGCAGCGTCTCGGCGAGCATCGGCTGGATGCCGTAGTCGGCGGTGTAGGTGTAAAGCGTTTCGAAGATATGCCAGCCCACCTCAAAGGCGAGGGTGGCGGTCGTGGTGTGCATGTCGATCGTCGGGGGCTCGCCCACGATGGCGACCTTCAGTACACCGCCCTTTTGTGCGGCGCCGCCGGTGGTGGTGGTGCCGGTGCTGGTCGTGCTCTTGCTGCCGCACCCGGCGACGAGACTGAGGGACAGGGCCAGGGCGGTGGCGCCCATGAGCCAGTGATTACGCATTGGTGATTTCCCCCTTGTAGTTGGCGGTGGGAGTGGGATATTTTTATTGCCACGGATTTCACGGATTTCACGGATTCGGAGTGATCGTAAGGCGGTTGCGAGAATAAATAAATATTTTTATGTATGAATCTGTGTTTCCCATAAAATCCGTGTCATCCGTGAAATCCGTGGCCATATAAAAAGACCCTACATACTAGCTCAGTTGACCCGACCCCGGCGGAACACCCGCCCGGCCGGCGCCCCGGTATCACGCCCATCAACCCATACTTCAACCCCGGCCACCCACACCCGATCCACGCCGCTTGCATAGCGATGAGGATCCGCAAAACTCGCCTCCTCCCGCACCGCCTCCGGGCGGAAGAGGAGCAGGTCGGCCGCGCAGCCCGGGCGGATCAGGCCCCGGGTCCAGAGGCCCAGGCGCTGTGCCGGCAGCGACGTCATCTTGCGGATGGCCTCCTCCAGCGCGAGGTTGCCCTCCTCCCGCACGTACTTGCCCAGCACCCGGGCAAACGTCCCGTAGCTACGGGGATGCGGCTTGCCGCCCTCGGTATGGTTGAAGGCGTAGCCGTCGCTGGCGATCATCACATGCGGATGGCGCATCACCCGGCTGACGTCCGCCTCGCTCATCCCGAAGCGGATGATCGGAAACGGCCCGCCCTCCCGCAGCAACAGTTCGATGCCCGCATCGATGCCAGCCATGCCCAGGGCAGCGCCGACCTCAGCGATGCTCTTGCCTTCGAACTCCTGGTTCTGCGGGTTGCGCACCCCCGCCACCAGCACCTTGTCCCAGCCCATCGGCTTGGCCGCATCCGCCTCGTCACGGATGCGACTGCGGTCGGCAGGGTCGGCCAGGCGGGCCATCAGGCTGTCCACGCCGCCCGCCAGCGACCAGGGCGGCAGGAAGGCGGTGAAGGTCGTGCTGGAGCCGGAGTATGGGTACTGATCGAGCGTCACGTCGTGGCCGTCAGCCCGTGCCTTGTCGGCCATGCCCAGCGTATGGTCGATGATGCCCCAGTTCTTCTCCCCCATCACCTTGTGGTGGGACAGCTGGACCGGCACTCCCGCCTCCCGCCCGATCGTGAGCGCCTCATCAACCGCGGCGACAAGGTCGTCCGCCTCATTGCGCAGGTGCGTCGAGTAGAAGCCGCCATAGCGTTTCACAACCTGGCAAAGAGCGACCAACTCCGCCGTGTCGGCGTAGGCGCCCGGCGTGTAGATAAGACCCGAGCTCAGCCCGAAGACCCCTTGCTCCAGGGCCTCGGCGACGAGCTTCTGCATCGTCTCAAGCTCCGCCGGCGTCGGGGGGCGGTTCTCGAACCCCATCGCTGCGATGCGGACGGCCCCG
>JAQBPS010000791.1 GCA_028287415.1 Bacillota bacterium
AGGGCGACTCCGGGCAGGGACACCACACCGGTGGAGAGCATCTGTCCGGCGGCGATCTCCATGGCGGCCTTCGTGGCCTCCACGTGCTGTTCGAGGTCGTCGTAGAGCAGGTCGAGGAACTCGCTGGCCCGGTACGGCGTCCGTCGCGCTCTCGCACACGCTGCGGACGGCGAGATCGACCATGCCTGCGAACTGGCTCGTGGGCTTCTCGGCCCGGTGGGCCTGGTGCACTCCGCGACGATCAGCACCGACCTGCGCCGCCTCGCCCGACTACTGGTCCGCCACCCGCGCAACGCCTCAGTACGCGCGCTGAGCCCGGACCTCACCTCGGCTCTGGCCGCTACCGCCTCGTAGAACCGTCTCCCAGAGAGGACCCTTCGCCCAGTGGTGTGCCCTGGCCCTGGCCGCACTCACCGATCACGGTCTTGAGGCCGCCAGATTCGTCGCCTCGCTGAGTGACGGACGGCAACGGGCGCTCGCACTGACGCTGGCCATGTTCCACGGCTCCGCGCCCGACACCGTATTCGACGCAACTGGCACCCTGCTGGAGGTGCTGGGGCATCCCAAGTACGACCGGCCCAGGCTGGAACACACCGATCTCACCTCAGAGCTCGAGGCTATCGGGGCCGGAACCGAGACCGATGGTCAGGTGCGCTTCCGCGCGCTGGGGTACGACCAGGCAGTCCGGACCCACTTCTGGACGTACTTCCCCGATCTGCGCGTCACGTTCTGCACCTGGGTACAGCGCTGCGTCCAGGTGCAGACTCTCAGCGCGGAGGAAAGCGACGCCCTCATCACACGCTTTGCCGAGCAGTGCCTGCGCACCGGCCGCCCTGAGGACCTGTGGCGGCTGGCAGAACGGTGGACCGAGCGTGGCCAGCTGGAACGGCTTCTGCCGGATGCGGCCCAGGCCCTGGCGGAGGGTCTGCGGCACGACCGGCACGGCCGCGCGTTCCGCCAAAAGATCTATGGCTGGTCAGTCCTCCCCAGCCTACCCAAGGGGCTCAAACAGGCACTCGTCCTCGGGTGCTCCGAGGTCATGGCCGTACGCCATCCGGATCAGGCCTTGGTACGTCTGCATCATCTGGCCCGACGGGAGAGCGGCGCCGGGAAGCGCCCAGCGCTGGATGCCTTGCTCTCCCTCGCCCCCAGCGACCGCCGCCTGTTCCGGCTCCTACTGGACCGGCTCGCTCCCGGCCAGTGGCCGGCCGACTCCCGAATCTTCCTGGCCCTGGCCGGCTTGGCGTCCTGTACCCGGGCCCTGTTCGTCAGCGTGGCCGTACGGGACCGGCTCGTCTCCGGATGGGCAGCCGTTCTACTGCACCGCCCACACCAGGAGTGGGCCGAGCACATACAGCACTGGCTCAGCGCCGCATGCGCCACCGAATCGCACCGCGAGCCGCCGCTCGACGTACTGGTCGACGCCGCTGCCCGGCAGCCCGGCGTGATCGGCCGGATGTACGCAACCTCCCAACTTTGGGCGCACGCCTCTCCTACCGAACAGGCGGCCCGCTGTGAGCTCGCCGACCTGTTCCGGCAGAAGATCGACACCGCCCAGAGCATCGAGATCCCCACCAACAGCATGTGACACCACCCGGGAGACCGCCCCATGAGCTCTGGCCACAAGACCCTGACGGCCTTTCTCACCATCATCTGCGGGCTGATTCTCGTCATCACCGGCCTGCTCATGGGCTGGCCCCGGTGGCTGTGGCCCGTGCTCGCTGCTCTACTCCTGACTGGCTCGGTCCTGGTCTCGAAAGCCACCGCCCGGCCCCGTAGCCCGATTCCGCTTGAATACACTCTGGAACCGGACCTGCCGATACCACCCCCGCAGCGGCAGGAACAGCGGGTGACAAACGTCGCACTCCCAAGCTCCGTAGATGATTACGCCTTCCTCCTCACCGCCATAGTGCGATGGGCCCCGTTGGAGACTCCGGCCGGCGCTCCCCACATCAACCCGGGCGGGCTGGCGGTCGAGGCCGTCCTCCTGCGTGCCCGCGAAGTGACAGCTGGGGAGCCGCCCAACAGAAGTACGCTCGTTCAGCACCAGCTCAACGGCGTCCTGGGCACCATGCTGCCCGACCCGTCAGGGCGCGTGCTCGCGACGGCCGAGAATGTGACGCTCGGTCTCTCCGATGTCGATCTCGAACGGCTGAGCAAGCTCGCCAACGTCCGCAAGGACGAGGATGTCTGGGAGCACGAACGGCAACTACGAACGCAACAAACGCGCCTACCTCGGCGACGACGTACTCCAGAACACAGGCAGTGCCGTGGTCTGGTGGCTGGCGAAAAACGATGAGCACATCGAGAGCGCGGTGGAACGTATCGGACTTCTGGCCCAGCTCTCAGCCGCAGCACACAACCATGAGGTCCCTCCGCCCTTCCGGCATCTGGTGCCCTCAGCAACTCCCCCGCCGTCACCCGAGAACGCGGACTCGCCCCAGAGCCATCTGCACCGCACGCTGCATGCCAACGGCTTCCAGGACACCGACGCAGTACTAAAGAACGGCACCGCGGCGCAGGAGGCCTTGGACGGGTTGATGCGCTGGCTCGGCCTCGGCCCCGACGCCCCGGAAATCCCCCTGCTCGCCGATCGCCTCGCGCGGGTGATCAAAGCCGCCGGAAAGGACAAGGAAGCCGACGAGATCAGACAGCGGTTCGACGTACCGGCCTCCGGTACAGCCGACACCGAGAAAAGCCCTGAGCAGGAGGAATAGCTGGACTGAACCGCTCCCGGGGCTCGAACCTGGGCAAGTCGAACCCTCCAGCCACCCAGTCCGCCGCGCTCTCGGAGCCGAGTGAGTGACTACCTGTCAGGGAACGGACGCCGCCAAAGGCGAAAGGCAGAGACTCCTTTACTCGGCTGACTATGCTTGACGATGACCTCGAAGAACGACCCGGAGCACGCCGCTCGCCCCCGACGCAACTGGGGGTCAAGGGGTCGCAGGTTCAAATCCTGTCGTCCCGACGGTGTTAACGCAGGTCACAGGCCGTTTCCGCACAGCGGGGGCGGCCTTTGTCTTGTAGAAATGGGGAGTAATTGGGGAGCCCTCGTGCTCCCCATTTGCTCCCAGACTCGACGGTGTCAATCCTGCCCGTTTTATCCGTCGCCCGATCCGGTCGACGTT
>JAQBPS010000815.1 GCA_028287415.1 Bacillota bacterium
GCGGTCAATGCCGTAGCTGATCGCCTGGCGGACCGCCAGATCGCTGGTGATGCCCCTCGCGGTGTTCATTCCCATGCTCTGGAAGACCGCATCCTTGAGCTGATGAACCGTTACGTTGTTCATCACCTGGTAGGCATCGCTGTTGCCAGCCCCGAACTCGGCGACATCCAGCTTGCCACTTTGCAGCTCACTTACGGCCACGTCGGCAGTGACCACACGGAAGATGACGCGGTCAACGTACGGCCGCCCGGCCCAGTAGTGCTCGTTCGCCTTCAGGATGGCGAGTTCGCCGTCCTGGTACTGGTCCATCCTGAACGCCCCGGTGCCATTCGGCTTGGCGTTGTAAGGGTCCCGGGCTGTGCCCCAGTCCTGGACCGGAATCGCCTGGTACTTGCTGTGGTCGAGAATGCCGGTGCCGGTATTCCTGAAGAAGAAAGGGCCGTCAGCCTTGCTGAGCTTGAAGACGACGATGTAGCGGTCAGCTGCGTAAAGGCCCGCGAGCGCCGCCGTGGTGACCTTGCCGGCGGCGAAATCAGCCGCGGATTCCCCACGAATGGCGTTGTGGTAGTCGGTCCAGCCGAGCACGCCATCGTAGCCGGCGTTCAGCGCACCGCTGTACTGCGGATGGGCGATCGCCTTGAAGGTGAAGAGCACGTCGTCAGCGGTCAACTCCGTGCCGTCGAAGAACCTGACGCCCTTGCGGATGTAGAACGTGAGCTTGGTGTCATCCTCGCTCCAGGCCCAGGACTCCGCCAGGGCAGGCACCGGCATAAGCCGATCGTCATAGCGCCACAGGCCGTCGTAGATCATGCCGATGAGATCGTTGCCATAAGCATCATTGGTGATGATCGGGTTCAGCGGACCCTCCGGCTTGTGCGGCAGGGCCAGGTTCAGATCGCCGCCGCGCCTCGGCCAGGTGCTGTCGACAATCGCAATCGCGCTGGTGGCAGGGTCGAACTTCACTGCCGCGCCCAGCGTCTCGCTGATGAAGCGCAAGGGGATGAGGGTGCGCCCATCCTTGATGTACGGCGCCAAGGGCAGGGATTGCTCACGTCCGTTGATCGTCGCGGTGGTACGCCCGATCGTGAGCGAAATGGTAGTGCTGCCCCGGCGCGCGGTGACCGTCTGCGTCGCGGCGTCGTACGTGACTTGGGCGCCCATCTTTTCGGCGATGGCGCGCAAGGGCACCATGGTGTGGCCCGGGGGCACCACCTCGGGCTGGACGTCGAAGCGCACGGGATGTCCGTTGAACGTGACCGAGAACCTGACGTCGGGGCGGGCAGCCGACCCGGGCATGGCGGAGCACATGACGCACAGCACGCTCAGCAGAAGCACGAGGTAACGTTTCACTCGCGAGCCCCCTCATGGTGTTGCAGCATCCCAGCATCGTTCTCTATTCGCAATATTGGGTGAAATTACCTTTAATTGCCATTTGTTGAAGATGATACAAAAACACCCCGTGACGTTGCACGGGGGTGTCTGGTTGATGACAAACGCTAGCGCCCAGGTCCAGTACGTCTGGCAGCCGCTAGCAAGAACGGCGGGCGGTGACGCTCATCCGCCCAGTATGGCTGTAACGCAATCTGCTGTTCGGTTTGGCCCCATTCCGCAACGTGAGATACTGCAAACCCAAGTCGCAGCAGCATGTTGCTGTAGGTTGCCAGGGTCCGGTGATGCTTGATCACCCCTTTGGTAAGCCAATCGGTTGTGCGAGGCCCCTCCTCCAAGTAACTGGGGACGAGTGACCGGTACACCTCTGCCATGAGCCTGTTCAGGCAGCGCGAAGCGCCGGCCACTCGGTGCACCGTCCAAGCCATCGGTCGAACGGCGTAGACGGTTGTACTGCTCGAAGAATTCCTGATTGTCGTAAATGTTCTGTGTCACGTACACTGCTCCTTTGGTAAACCAGCATATAAATGGGATGGCCCCGCCCGGTTAGCGCTTGCTGCCAGGTTCCGGCGTAGCCGGGGCCGGCTTTCGTGACTCACGCAGCGTACCGAGCGTCGCCCGCTCAGCCACCGGGAGCGACTTGCTCTTGGGCATCGCGATTCGCTGTGCGGTGTAAATGCCGGCGTGACCGGAGGTGATGTACGCGACGACGCACGCGGTGCCCAGGTACGGCAGCGCCCCGCCCCCGAAGAGCTCAGCGCCCATGATGATGCAGGCGAGCGGCGTGTTCGCCGCCCCCGCGAAGACTGCCACGAAGCCCGCCCCCGCCGCCAGCGGCGCAGGAATGCTCAGCAGGTGGCCGAGCGTGGCGCCGAGGGTAGCACCGATGAAGAACAGGGGCGTCACCTCGCCGCCCTGGAAGCCGGCGCCCAGGGTGAGCGCCGTCAGGGCGAGCTTCCAGAGGAAGGCGAGGGCGGGCACATCACCGGTAAAGCTCTGGAGGATCATTGGGATGCCCAGGCCGGCGTAGGCGAACGCGCCGGTTCCGAAGAGGATCAGGGCGAGGAGCGCGCCCCCGATCGCCGGCCGGAGCGGCTCCCACGCAATGGTGGACCGGAAGGTAGACCGCACGCCGTGCACCGCGTCCGCGAACAGGCGGCCGGCGAGGCCCGCACCCAACCCGAGCAGGGCGACCTTCGCCAGCAGCAGCCCTGACAGGCCGATGCCAGTCAGGGCCGGGTAGTGGGCGTGGCCCACGCCCCAGGCGCGGGTCGTCAGATCACCGATGAGCGAGGCGGCAAAGGCAGCCACCAGCGCACCGTACCGGACCCCGCCGACCTGG
>JAQBPS010000820.1 GCA_028287415.1 Bacillota bacterium
TCCTTCAGCAGCGATTCCATTATGCCTCGCCCCCGGCAGCGGCAGCGTTCCAATTGCTCGTGATCGGCGGTGGCGTGATCAGTGTTTGCATGACCACGCAGTACTTGTCCGCCTTCTCCCGCAGCGAGGCCAGTTGCTCGTCGGTCAGGTCGCCATCGACCTGGATCTCCTCCCGGATGGCGCTGAAGCCGACCGGCGCCTCCTTGTCGATGCCGAGCGTGCCCCGCAGGTCCAGGTCGCCCTCGACGGTCACGTTCACATTCGTGACGGGCAGGCCCATGGCCGTCGCCACCATCTGGATCGTGATCTGCTTGCAGGCCGCCAGTGCGCCGAGCAGCAGGTCCCCCGAGCAGGCGCCCGTGCCCGCACCGCCGACGCCGCTGTGCGCCTGCGCCTCGTAGATCGCCCGGCCCAGGTCGACGCTGCAGCTGATTGGCCCGGCGCCAGTCTGGCTGCCCTTGGCGACGATCGTGATCTTGGCCTGGTTCCCGTCCTCGCGGTAAGCTTGCTTGAGGGGCTTCTGAATCGAACGAAGGTCCATGGTGATAGTTCCTCCCGATAGTAGGGTTAGCTGGCAGTAGGGGTCTGAAGGTCGATCAGTGTGGTCAGCACCCGGGTCCGCAGGGCGGCGAAGCGCCCGTCCCGCCGGTCCCGGGGGTGGGGCAGGTCGACGGTAACCTCCTCCTGGACCTGGCTGGGTGCGCACCCGAGCACCAGCACCCGGTCGCTCAGGTAGAGCGCCTCGTCGACATCGTGGGTGACGAGGAGGAGGGTGACGCCGTCCTGCTGGGTGAGGCGGAGCACCAGGTCCTGGAGGTTCATGCGGGTGAAGGCGTCCAGCGCACTGAACGGCTCATCCAGCAGGAGAATGCCGGGCTTCGGCATCAGCGCCCGTGCAATGGCACAGCGCTGCGCCATGCCGCCCGAGAGCTGGCGGGGGTATGCGGTCAGGAAGTCGCCGAGCCCCACCTGCCGGGCGGCGTCAGCCACCTTCGTTGCTGACGGGGCGAGCCCCTCGACCCCAAATGCGATGTTCTCGGCCACCGTCAGCCAGGGCATCAGCCGCGGCTCCTGAAAGACGACGCCGACTTCGGGCGACGGGCTGGTGACCGGGCGCCCGGCCAGGGTGACGCTGCCCGTGAACCCCCGGTCGAGGCCGGCGACGATCCGCAGGAGCGTAGACTTGCCGCAGCCGCTGGGGCCTACCAGACTGACAATCTCGCCGGGGGCCACGGATAATGTGACGCCGGCCAGCGCCGCAAAGTCGCCGTAGCGCTTGCCGAGCGCTTTAATCTGAAGCATTTGCATCCCCTCCCGTGAAGCTGTCCCGCCACCTGAGCAGCCGGCCCTCCAGCCATTTGAGGAGGCCGTCGGAGAGCTTGCCCAGGGCGGCGAGCAGCAAAATCGCGCCCAGTACGATATCCGGCCGTGACGTCTCACGCCCGTCGCTCAGCATGTAGCCGATGCCACGGGTGGCTGCGATCAGTTCGGCGGCCACCAGGTAGAGCCACGACATGCCCAGGCCCAGCCGCAGGCCGGTCAGCAGCGACGGCAAGGCGGCGGGGATGATGATGCGGCGGGCCAGCTTCAGCGGGCTGAAGCGGTAGACCTGGCCGATCTCGACCAGCTTCCGGTCGACCCCCCGGATGCCGGCGACGGCGTTCATATAGATGGGGAAGAAGGCGCCGATGGCGATCAGGGTCAGCTTGGGCGCCTCGTCGATGCCCATCCAGAGCAGGAGCAGCGGTACCCAGGCGAGGGACGGGATCGAGCGCAGCGCCTGGATCGTCGGGTCGAGCAGCCGCTCGACGGGCCGGCTCAGGCCGACCAGGGTGGCCAGGGGCAGCGCAAGGAGCGTCCCGAGCAGGAAGCCGATCGTGACCCGCACCAGGCTCGCTTGCAGGTGCTGCATGAGGGTGCCGGAGGCGGCCAGGTCGGACAGGGTCCCCAGGATGGTCGAGGGCGCCGGCATCAGAAAGGGGGAGATCAGCCCCAGCCGGGAGAGCACCTCCCACACGGCCAGGGCCGCCACGGGCAGGGCCCAGGCGTCCAGCCGGGACAGCCGCTTCCAGAGTTGGGTCGCCGGGCGGCGCTCGCCATCCGCCTCGCCGATCAGCGCAGCCCGTTCCCGTGCACCAACCGTAATTCGCTCATCACTCACTGCTTCACCACCGCCTGCGCAAAGGAGCCGTCGACCAGCTCCGAAATCACCTTGTTGATGTCGGTCCCCTTCTTGATCAGTTCCTCATCCACGAGCACCTTGCTGGCCTCGGTCAAGGCCTTCAGGTGGACGTCGCCGGGGATCGGGTTGCTGAAGTCGTTCCGCTCCAACTCCTTTTTGGCCACGGCCGGGGAGAGCTTCGCCTCCTCAGCGAGAATCTTCGCGAGCTCCTCGGGGTTGGCCTGCGCCCACACCCGGGCCTTCTCGTAGACCGCAATCACCTGCTTCACCTGATCGGGATGCTGCTTCGCAAACGCCTCCCGGGTATTCAGGAAACCGTAGGTGTTGTAGTCGGCGTTGCGCACAAGGAACTTCGAGCCCTGCTCCAGCTCGGTCGTGGCCATGTGCGGGTCAAGCCCGGCCCAGGCGTCGACCTGCTTTTGCTCCAGGGCGGTCTTGCCGTCCGGGTGCTGGAGGTGGACGATCTGCACGTCGTTCTTGGTCATCCCGTTGTCATGCAGCACCCGCAGCAGGAAAATATACGGGTCCGTGCCCTTGGTAGCGGCAATCTTCTTGCCCTTCAGCTGCTTGACGTCCGTGATCTGCGAGTCCTTGCCGACCAGTAGGGCGGTCCACTCCGGCTTGGAGTAGATGTAGACCGACTTGATCGGGTTGCCGTTCGCCTTGGCGAGCAGTGCCGCTGAACCGGCGCTGGACGTGAAGTCGGCCGCGTCGGCTGCCAGAAACTCGAGCGCCTTGTTGCTGCCGGTGCTGAAGACCCATTTCACGGGGATGCCGTCGGCCTTGAAGGCCTCCTCGGCCCAGCCCTTCTGCTTGATCACCAGGCTGAGGGGGGAGTAGTAGGCGTAGTCGAGGCGGATCTCGGCGGGCTTCGGCGCCGCCATGCCTGCGGAGGCGGCCGTGGCCGGTCCGGCCGCGGTCTTGCTGCTCCCGCAGCCCGCCACCAGTCCGGTTAACGTCGTCAGCAGGATCGCAGCGGCCCCGGCACGGTTCATCTGCATATTGTTCCCTCCGTGTATGACAGCAAAAAACCCCCGCACGCATCGCGAGGGGGTTGGCAAACAATCCGCCTCGCATCTTTCAGAGCGGGCTACCGCTCTGCTGGAATTGGCACCTTCACGCGTTACGTGTGGTTGCCGGGCTTCATAGGGCCAGTCCCTCAGCCACTCTGGATGCTCAGGAGTATTCAGTTCTTGACCAAAGATTAGCATCGGAGGGCGATGCGTGGCAATTGATTGTACTAGCAGGAGAGAACACCGGGAATATTGGCGCCGGCCGCTGCGGGTGCGCTGCGCCACGTGTGGCGATTCGGGGAGTTCCGCCGCCAACGACTGCCGGGGCATACTAGCGCCATGTTCCGTGTGTGAAGGAGGCGGAGGCTGGTGGGCGGAGCGCTGTCCCAGGCTGATCGGCAGTATGTGGTCGCCCGGGCCGGCGGGATCACCATCGTCACCAACATTGCACTCACCGCTCTTCGTCTCGTCGCGGCGATGCTCTCCGGCTCCACCGCGATGATGGCGGACGCCGCCAACTCCGGGACCGACATTCTTGCCACGCTCGTGGTGATGGGCGGTACACGCATCGCCGCAATGCCGCCGGACCCCGAACACCCCTACGGGCATGAGAAGGCGGAACCGGTGGCGGCCAAGCTGGTCGGGATTCTCGTGACGGTGACCGGGGTGCTGGCGGCGCTGGGGGCATGGCATGCGCTCCAGGCCGGACCTGACGCCCCTGTGGGCGGCATCGCTGCGGTGGTTGCCGGCGGGTCGATCCTGGTCAAGGAGGGCCTCGCCCGGTACCTGACCGCCATCGCCCGGCGGTTGGAGAGCCAGGCGATCCTGGCGGACGCGTTGAACCAGCGGACGGATGTGCTGGCATCGGGGGCGGCGCTGATCGGCAGCTTGGGCGGGCGCTTTGGCGTGCCCGCGCTTGACCCGGTCATGGGCCTGGTGGTGGCCGTACTGATTCTGCGGATGGGCCTCAGGCTGTACTGGCGTGCGGTGGCTGACCTGATGGACCCGGCGCCCGAGCCAGAGCGTGTCGCGCACCTGGAGCAGGCAGCGGCCGGGGTGGCGGGCGTGCTCAGCGTCGACACGGTCAAGGCCAGGGTGGCCGGCGCGGGCATTTACGTCGAATGTGAGATCTGCGTGGACAGTCGCATTACGGTCGCTCAGGGGCACGAGATCGCCGGGATTGTGCAGAGGGCGGTGAGCGCTGCCGATCGCTCCGTGCGGGATGTGCTCGTACATGTCAACCCTTGTGATCCGCCTGATCGGGCGTGAAGCCTGGACAAAACCTAGACGGTGGGGGTAAAGTGGTCCTTGGCTATCCAACAAGGAGGGAGCCCCTTGCCCGATCCCGAGCCCATCTACAACCTGAAGGCCGTGGTGCAGAAGACCGGCATTCCCGCTGCGTCGCTGCGGGCGTGGGAGAAGCGGTACGCCATTCTCACGCCCGTGCGCAAGGCGAACGGGCATCGGGTCTACCCGGCGTCAGAGGTCGCCAAGCTGCTGCGGATCAAGGCGCTGATGGCGCAGGGTATGACCATCAGCCAGGCGGCCGATCAGTTGCGCAACTTAGGCGACCTGGACCCGGCGCTCGCGCAGACGGGCGGGGAGGTGGCGCGGCTCCGCCGGGACCTCGGGGAGGCGCTGGCCGCCGTGGATACCGGACGGGCGAACCAGGTGTTCGCTGAAGCGCTCGACTTGCTGCCCGCCGAGCAGGTTTGCCTGCGTGTGATGCGGCCGCTGCTGGCCGCGCTGGCGCCATTCGGGCGCACCTACCTGCGCTCCCGGCTGGGTGCGCTGCTCCTCCATGCCGCCATGCCGCTGTCGGCGCCGACGGCGCTGGTGATCAACCCTGAGCCGTACGCTCTGGAACCCCTGCTGGCAGCCGTTTTCCTGAGCCGGCGGGGCCATCGGGTGATCTATGTGGAAGGGACCGAGGCGCCCGCAGGCGTGCAGGCCGACATTGTGGTCGACTCGCGCCAGTGGGCAGATGGGCTCCCGCCGGAAGAGCTGTTTTGATCCATGTTTGCAATCGCGAGGGGGTGTGCTGCTCTGTATGAACTGATCATCGTCGGGGCCGGGCCCTGCGGGATTGCCGCAGCCCTTGAAGCCCGGCGCCAGGGGTTGAACTACCTGGTGCTGGAGCAGGGCTCGGTCTGTATGTCTCTGACCAAGTATCCGATCTATATGACCTTCGCCAGCAGCCCTGAAAAACTCGAACTGGGCGGCCATCCGTTCCCCACGGGCGGGGAGAAGCCGACCCGCCTGGAGGCAATCCGCTACTTCCGCCGGGTGGCGGAGGTGGAGCAGATCAATGTGCGGCAGGATGAGAAGGTTGTGCGGGTGGAGCCGCTGGGCGGCGGGGGCTACCTGGTCCACACCCGGCGGCGCAATGGCAGTGAGGAGCGCTATGAGGCGCAGAACATCGCCCTGGCGATCGGGTACTTTGACAAGCCCAACATGTTGAACATTCCCGGTGAGGCTAATCCCGAGCGCTGCACGCACTTCTACACCGAGCCCTCGCCGTACTACGGCATGGAGGTGGCGGTGGTCGGCGGCCGGAATTCCGCCGTCGAGGCGGCGCTTCAGCTCTACCGGGCGGGGTGCAAGGTGAGCCTGATCTACCGGCGGGGTGAGCTGCCGCCCAGCATCAAACCATGGGTCCGCCCGGACATCGAGAACCGGCTCAAGACCGGCGAAATCAAGGGCTATCTGGATACGCAAATCGTGTCGATCAACCCGCAGACGGTGACGCTCGAGCGGGCCGGGCAGACTTTTGACATCCCCAATGACTACGTCTTCGCACTGACGGGCTACAGCCCCGACCAGTCGGTGCTGCGCAAGCTCGGGGTCATTATCGATGCCGAGACCGGCCGGCCGCAGTATAGTGAGGCGACCATGGAGACGAACGTCCCCGGCCTCTTCCTGGTCGGCGTGATCGCCGCCGGGTACGATGCGAATAAGATCTTCATTGAGAACGGCCGCTTCCATGGCAAGGCCGTGGTGAATGCAATCGTGTCGCGACGCGCCGCAGTATAGCGGCGCCGACAGACAGTCCCATAGTGCCGCCACAGAACTAATACTTATACGAGCAGGAGTACCCCATGAACGACGACAACAAGCGCGAACAGGACGAACAGCGGATCCGCGGCTTTCTTCAGAGTTCGCAGGTAGCGGTGATTGCGACGAGCGCCGGTGAAGACCTGCGCCTGCGCACCATGCACCTTGGCTTCGAGGACGACTTCTCGATCTACCTCGCCACCATGCATGGCGACCCGAAGGTGATCCAGATGACGCACAACCCCTCCGTTGCGATCATGGTCAACAAGCTGCCGGGCGACGTCACGGAGTCCGAAGAGGTAGAGTACACCGGCAGGGCGATGATCATCCGCGACCCGGCGGAGCGGGAGAAGTGCCTGCGATCGACCCAGAAGACCTCACCGATCGTCCAGGCGCTGACCGCCCAGGGCAACACCGAGGTGCTGGACTGCATCAAGATTGTGCCGCAGCTGATCAAGTACCGGAAGTTCAAGGAGATCGTGCAGGGCATGCCGCCGACGGTCCTGGAGTTCCCGCAGCACAGCCAGGTCGTCAGCGACTGGTCACGGCTTGAGACCCGGCTGAAGAGCTGGTGGGTCGCCTTCCGGCCCAACTCGCTGGTGGCGGCCCTGGTGCCGGTCGTGCTGGCCGCGGCCCTGACCTGGCAGCATACGGGCACATTCATGCCTGTGTGGTTCTTGCTCACGCTCCTGGGCGCCGGCCTGCTCCAGGTTGGTACCAACCTGTTCAATGACTACCATGACCACCGCACCGGCGCTGACAATGCGAACCGGACGTTCGTCCGTCCGTTCAATGGCGGAAGCCGGGTGATTCAGCTAGGTTTGCTGACGCCGCTGGACATTCTTGAGGGCGGCATCGCGGCGTGCGGCGTGGCACTGGGACTGGCGGTCTACTTTGCCGCGAGCGGCCGGCCGGCGGTGGTGCTGCTGGCGCTGATCGGCGCTCTGAGCGGCTGGATTTACAACAAGTCCGGCTGGAACTTTATCCGGGGCGGCGTGGGCGAGGTGATCACGGCGCTCAACTTTGGCTCGCTGATCGCGCTTGGCACCTGGTATGTACAGACCGGCACGCTGAGCTGGCTGCCGGTGGTGGTGGCGCTGCCGGTGACCTTGCTGATCACGGCGGTGCTTTATATCAACCAGTTCCAGGACGATGCGGCCGACCGGCGGATGGGCAAGGTGACCGCTGTGGTCCGGCTGGGTCGGGAGCGGGCTGCCCGGCTGTTCCCGGTCTTCTTTGTGCTCAGCTACGTGATTCTGTTGGGCCTGGTCGCGCTGCGACTGGCGCCAGTCGCCACGCTGCTGGCCTTGCTGTCGCTGCCGGTTGCCTGGCCTGCGGTTGCCGGCGCCCTGCGTGATTACGGCGACAACATTGACCTGGCGCCGGCGAACGGTTTCACGGCGCTGACGCACCTGTTCTTCGGACTGATGCAGGCACTGGGCTACCTGACCCCTGCCGGGGTCGGGC
>JAQBPS010000016.1 GCA_028287415.1 Bacillota bacterium
AGAACGTGGCAGAGGCGCAGCGGCTGATCTCCGTTGCAGCCCTGACGGTCGGTAATGTGCAGTCAAAGCCCGACCCGACCAGCCCGAAGGATACAGTGATTGCCAGTGATCCACCCGCCGATACGCCGGTGGCGCCGGGACAGACTGTGAACTTGACGGTATCCTCCGGGCCCCCCGCACCCGTACCCCCGGTGCCGGAGGGCAAGCCCTTCGAGAAGGTGATCATCGTGCCGGGCGCGGCCGGCAAGCCGCACGACGTGCGGGTGACCCTGGTCGACACCGTTGGTGGCGTGCCCAGTGAGCAGCCGCCCCTTGTCGATGGCAAGAAGCAGGGGGGCGAGAAGGTACCGGTCCGCGGCACGTTCTTCGGTCCCGCCTATTTGCGGGTGATCGTGGACGGCATTGAGGTGCAAAAGATCGATTTACCATAGGCGGAGGTGTCTTGTGGCGGTAGGGCAGGTGATCCGTTCCCATAGCAACATCTATTACGTGCTGATTGAGGGCCGGGAGTTTGAGTGCCGGTCGCGCGGCCGCTTCCGGCTTGAAAAGCAGGTGGTGCTGGCCGGCGACCTGGTCGAGGTGCTGATCGACGGCGAGGAGGGGCGCATCGACAAGGTGCTGCCCCGCCGCACCGTGCTGGAGCGCCCGGCGATCGCCAACGTGGACCAGGCGGTGATCCTGTTCACCCTGCGGGAGCCCGAGGCGGACTACCCCTTCCTGGACCGCGTGCTGATCCACGTGGAGCGGGCGGGGGTGGCGCCGATCATCCTCCTGAACAAGATCGACCTGCTTGAGCCGGCGATGGTGGCGGACTTCTGCCATATCTACGGCGAGCAGGTCGGCTATTCGGTCTATCCGATCGGGGCGCTGGACGGCCTGGGGCTGGACGTGGTGCGGCCCCTGCTGGCAGGCAAGCTCTCGGTGCTGGCGGGCCACTCGGGCGTGGGCAAGTCCCGCCTGGTGCGGAGCCTGGAGCCGTCCCGGCAGGATGTGCGCGTGGGCGAGCTGTCCGAAAAGCTCGGCCGCGGCAAGCATACCACCCGCCATGTGGAGCTGATCCCGATCGCTTCCGGCGGGCTGCTGGCGGACACGCCGGGCTTCACTTACCTCGAGTTTCACGACCTGGAGAAACGGGACCTCGCCGAGTATTTCCCGGAGTTCCGCCGCTATGCCACGCAGTGCCGCTTTGACGACTGCATCCACAACAAGGAACCGGACTGTGCGGTGCGGGCCGCTGTGGCGGCGGGCGCGATCGCAGAGCGCCGGTATGCCAACTACACAGGCTTTCTCAAGGAAGTCGAAGCCCTGAAAAGGTGGTAGCTACGTTGCCCATGATTGACACCAGTCGCGTCAAGATCGCACCCTCCATCCTGGCCTCGGATTTCTCCGACCTCCGCGGTGAGCTCAGCCGCATCGCGGCCGCGGGGGCCGACTGGGCCCATCTGGACGTGATGGACGGCCACTTTGTCCCGAACATCACCTTCGGCGCGCCGGTGATCGCCAAGCTGCGGCAGCGCAGCCAGCTGCCGTTTGATGCCCACCTGATGATCGAGCACCCGGAGCGCTTCATCGGGGACTTCGCAAAGGCCGGGTGCGACCTGATCTCCGTGCACGCGGAGGCCTGCACGCACCTGCACCGGGTGCTGAGCCAGATCCGGGAGGCGGGGGTGAAGGCGGGCGTCGTGCTTAACCCGCACACGCCGGTCGCTGTGATCGCACATGTGCTGGAGCTGGTCGACCTGGTGCTGCTGATGACCGTGAACCCCGGGTTCGGGGGGCAGAAGTTCATCCGTGCCGTGCTGCCGAAGGTGGCCATGGTCAAGGAGATGGTGACCGCTGCCGGTCTGGCGGATCAGGTGGAGATCCAGGTGGACGGCGGCGTGGATGCGACCACGGCCCCGCTCTGCATCCAGGCGGGGGCAACCTGCCTGGTCGCGGGGACAGCCGTTTTTGGCCAGCCGGACTATGGGAGCGCCATTGCCGCACTTCGTCGATAAAGTAGGAATTCTTCAACCATGGAATTTTCCTGCTGTTTTTTCGTCCGTTCCCTTCACGTTCGGGATATTTTATGGTATGCTCAAGCCAACAAATGTCGGGGAGGCGATTCCCTTGGAGCAGTCAGAGGAGAGTTTGCCGTCAAGTCCGGTCTGACTCCGTAGGTTCGGGCTGCCTCTGCCCTGGGTCCATCCCATATCACTCACGGAGGAAAGCGACTGGCATGTCTCCTGGCTCTCGCACATCTCGTCGATGCGCCCGAGGATCCAGCGGTCCATACAGTCCATCGTCCAGGAGTTGAGTGCAGGTGACGCAGGTAGAGATCCGATCGGTTCAGATGCGATCCGATATGGTTCGATCCAACCCGATCCGATCCGTTCGCTAAGGCGAAGGTCCCGGCCGCAGAGGGCGTTTCCTCTGCAGTCCGGGGCCTTCGCCCTTTCTCTGTGCTGCCAATGGCAGGAACTTCACATACTGAAGGCAAATGCTTGAAATAATAAGTAGCATAAGCGGAGGTGTCCCGGTTGGGCGCCGAAAGGCAGTATGTTGTGTTCCGGCTGGATGGGCAGCGGTATGGGGCGCCCATTGATGTGGTGCGCGAGGTGAACTACATGACCCCGATCACCAGGCTGCCGAACACACCGCCCTATGTGGACGGGGTGATCGACCTGCGGGGGGAGATCCTGCCCGTGGTCAACCTGAGGGCGCGGCTCAACCTGGCGGTACGTGCCAATGATACGGAGACGCGGCTGATGATCCTGAACCTGGGCGACCGCTCCTCGGCCCTGGTGGTCGATGGGGTGGAGCACGTGCTCGACGTCCGGGAAGAGGAGATCACGGCCCAGGAACCGGGCGTTATCCTGCCGGGTGAGGACTATGTGCTGGGCACGGCCCGGGCTGAGGGTGGGCTGGTGGTGATCCTGGACCTGGATCGGCTGATGTCGAACACGTTATAGCGCGGGCATTATTTTGACGCGGATGGCGCGGATGACGCGGATTTCCGGAGCCCGGGTGGATTTTCGTTAAGCAGTATCTGGGAGGGCGGGACTCAGGTGTTTTTATATATTTAAACACCTGAGTCCCACCCTTGCAGATTTCCGCCCCATTGAAAATCCATTCCGCGATGCCGGAAATCCGTGTAACCTGTGAAATCCGTGGCCATATAAAAAGCCAAAGTTACAGCCCCGTCCATCAACGCGATGGCACGGGGCTGTAACTTTACCGGCGGCGGTTGACATGATGGGCGAGATTGGCGATACTGATAATCGTTCTCATTCGCTTGGGGAGGTTATCGTATCCATGAAGGCTGCACAGCTGCTGACCGCCCTTTGTACGGCGTTGATTGTACTTACAGGGTGCACCGCAAGCGGACCCCGTGAGATCAAGATCGTGACCACGGAAATGAAGTTCACGCCGGACGTGATTCAGGCGAAGGCCGGGGAGCAGATCAAGTTCACCATCGCGAACAATGGCACGGTGCTGCATGAGTTTGTCAGCGATGAACTCAAGTTCCAGGAGATCGAAGTCTATCCGGGTGAGACCAAGTCGGTGATGGTGACGATGCCCGCCGCCGGCGAGTATCCCTTCTACTGCGAGGCGAAGGGGCATCACGAGGCGGGCATGGCGGGCAAGGTGCTCGTCGCACAGTAAGCGCGAGTCAAGTTTTGCATTGCCCCTGCATACGGTAGAGGAGAACGACTTCAGCATGGGCAGCACGCCTGCGGTCGCGGCACCATTGCGGAGGCCGGGTCATATCGTGGGAATGTCTACGCAGCCCGCCAGAAGCAGGGGGGATGGCGATGCGCATGGGCATGTGGGGGCGGAAACACCCGCCTCATAAAGCCGTCGGCTTTGGACTGATCATCATCGGCGGGATCATCATGCTGCTTGCCATGCCCCTGTTCGTGTGGGTGGCAGTCATAGGAGTTCTACTGGCATGGGTCGGGCATTCGCTCAGGGGCCGGTAACGCAAAGCGACCGGTCGGAAAGGGGGCACCTTTGTGCGCATCACCGTCATCAAGCTGCCGAAACCGCTGGGGCGCCTGGTCATGGCGATTTTGGCCATCTTCTCCGGTAAGAAGGAGGAGAGCGGGGACGCGGCTTAGGCGGTTGACGCCGGGGCCCGCCCCATTCCGTGCTACATGCTGAAAGCACGAACCCCGGGGCAGCATGCCACCGGGGTTCGCTGTGCCATATAAAGCCCCCGACTCACCGGCCGTTTGGCATCCACCGCCTAACTTGGCTATAATGAGGGGGCAGACACGATTCGACTGGAGGTTTCACGATATGGCAGACTATCTTGCCCGCGCCATCGGCGCAGGCGGCAATATCCGTGCTTTTGCCGTCACCACTACTGACATCGTCAACGAGGGCCGGCGTCGCCATGACACCTGGCCGACCACTACAGCGGCCCTGGGCCGGGCACTCACCGGTACCCTGCTGCTCAGCGCCACCCTGAAGGACAAGAACGAATCGGTCACCCTCCGGATTGATGGCGACGGTCCGATCGGCGGCATCACCTGCGACGGCGATGAGCAGGGGCACGTGCGCGGCTACGTGCGCAACCCCCACGTCGACCTTGATCCGAACGCTCACGGGAAGTTCGACGTTGCCGGGGCCGTCGGCCAGGGCTTCGTCCACGTTACCCGCCAGCTGGCGCTGGAGGGCCTCTACACCGGCACCTCTGAGATTATCTCGGGCGAAATCGCCGAGGACCTCGCCTACTACCTGACGAAGTCGGAGCAGACCCCCTCGGCTGTGGCCCTCGGTGTGCGCGTCGCCCCGGACGGCACCGTGGTCGCCGCAGGCGGCTATTTGATCCAGCTCATGCCCGCCACCAGTGAGGAGGAGCGGGAGCAGCTGGAGATTAACATCCAGGCGATGGGCGCCGTCAGCACTGCAGTTGAGGAGGGCAGTAGCCCCGAGGAGATTCTGGCGAGCATTCTGGCGGGTATCGACTATAAGGTGCTGGAACGGCGTGAGGTCGTGTTCCAGTGCCGCTGCAGTCGGGAGCGGGCGGTTGCCGTCATGGCGACCATCGACCCGGATGAGGTCGAGCAGATGATCGCGGAGGACCAGGGTGCGGAGATGACGTGCCACTTCTGCAACGAGGTCTACAGACTGAGCGCTGAGGAACTTCAGCAGGCGCGTCAGGAGCAGCACTAGGGGGTGCTCTGTGGGTTTTTAATAATGGCCACGGATTTCACGGATTACACAGATTTCGGGAGCCCGGGAATGGATTTTATCTTGGAGCTGCAATCTGTGAGGTCGGGACTGGAGCGTTTTTTATATAATAAAGACACTCGAGTCCCGACCTCACAGATCGCAGCCACACTGAAAATCCGTTACGCGATGCCGGAAATCCGCGCAATCAGTGAAATCCGTGGCCATAAAAAAAGACCCAATCACGAAAAAAAACC
>JAQBPS010000017.1 GCA_028287415.1 Bacillota bacterium
TGCCCACCCGGTTGCCACGTGGTTTACGGTCCGGTCGCAAGCGTATGCCACAGTGCCGTCCCGCAGGTCAACCTGATCCCTACGACCACTGTCACACCCATCCCGAACGCGGTTAGCCCGGCCTTCGGGTACGGACCGCCGGTCCCGGTCGGCGGCCCGGTGTCCCCGTTCGGCGGCCCGGTGTCCCCGCTCGGGGCGCCGCTCGGAGCGCTCGGCGGGCCCGTCCTCGGCGCTGTTTCGCCGTACGGTCCCGGGGTCTGCCCGCCCGGCTGTTACCCTGCCGGCGGCGGATCGCCCCTCAGCTTCTACGGCTCCGGGGGCGGGCCGTGGGGGTACGGCACGGCAGCCGGCACCGGCTGGGCGCCAGGGATCTACAGCTCCGATGTGTCGATCCTGGGCTATTAGTAGATTGCTGATGGGGAAGGGCGGCGGCTGCCGCCCTTTCTGCGCGCATGGGCGGCGTCAACCGGGGAGAAACTTGGGCCATCAGGAGGGAGCAACGCATGCGAAGATCGCTAGTGGCGGGGGTGGCGGCAGTGGCGGTGGTGGCTGGCGCCGGGTATTGGCTGAGCGTCGGCCGGCACCAGGCGGCCCCGCTCCAACCCGAACACATGGAAGCGGACCTGCGCGGCGGGGTGACGATCACGATCCAGTCGGAACCGATGCCCGTGGCGCAGCAACTGGCAGGCCAGACCGGCGTCGTCCACATGACGGTCACCGACCACGGCTTTGAACCCCGTGTGCTGGCTGCCCCCATCGGCGGTGCGGTGAAGGTTCACCTGCGCAACACCGGGTCGCAGCCCCACAACTTCATGCTGCCGCGCTTTGGCATTGTCACCCAGAGCCTGGCGCCCGGCGCTGAGAACTACATCGAGTTCCCCGCCAGCCAGAAGGGCGACTGGGCTTTCTTCTCAGATAGCCCCGGCCACGAGGAGCCGGGGCTGGCCGGCAGCCTGAAAGTGGAATAGAGTTCCTGGCATGGCTGGTCCGGTTCAGGACAGGATATACCCGACCAAGCTACCTGCCGGGCGACACAACTGGCACCGCTTGCCGCCGCTGTGTGTACCGCCCCCACAGGCGACACGACTATGATCGGGGGGTCCGTCTTGAAGCGCATCCTGTCCCTGGTAACGCTGTTCACCCTGTTGCTGGGTACAACCACCGCATTTGCAGAGCACCGCACCGTGTTCGACACGCCCTATCCCCGCACGATTCGGGTCGCGATTCGCGAGTCCCGCGCGGCCGGTGAGCCTAACCCGCGCGGGCGTATCCTCTATGTAAAAGCGGTCGATTTTGACACCTACGTCTTCAACTCGCTGCCCAACGAATGGGTTCCCTCGTGGCAACAGGAGGCGCTCCAGTCCGGCGCCATGGCGGTCAAGATGTTCGCCTGGTACCGGGTCCTTCACCCGACCAGGCTGGACGGCTGGGACTTCGACCTGGACAACACGACCAACTTCCAGACCTACCGGGAGGGCAACCGCTACCGCGAGACCGACCAGGCGCACCTGCGCATCCGCAACCTGGCCTATGCTATGCCCAACGGGACGATCGTAGAACTGAACTACCGGGCCGGCTACCGGGGCGGCCCGAACTGGGAGTACCGGAACGCCAACCTGCTGTCCCAGTGGGGCACCCAATACTGGGGTGAGCGGGGCCGGAACATGCTCCAGATTCTCCAGTGGTACTACCAGGGGCGCACGCTGCACCCGATCCCGCAAGTCTGAGGAGGGGACCCAGCATGATTCGGATGAAGCGCACACGGTGGATTGTCGCCCTACTCGTCCTGCTCTCTGCCGGTGGTCTCCTGGGACTTCAGGTTTCGCATGCGGCCAGCGGCGGGCCGCCTGCCCCGGCCGGCCCGCTGCGCAGGGCCTACTGGCGGGCGCTGGGCATCCGGACCGCCGGTCTGCAGCTCCGGGTCATTAATGCGGTCACGCAGCAGCCGGTGCCCGGCGCAGGCTGCGTGGTGGCTGACACCGGCGACCGGGTCGAGACGAACGCGCAGGGCGTCGCCCCAGCGATCGATGCGCCAGTCTTCCGCAATCCCCGGCAGGAGGAGCTGCTGGCGCAACTGCACGGCCAGCTGACCGTGCTTTGCTACAAGAACGGCTACCGTGACTCCATCTACATGGGCGTGCGTATGCACGAGAACACGCTGACCCGCCCCGACGTGTTCATGTACCCGATCGGCCGGGGCGACCGGCGGATCGAGCCGACGCTTTATCAGATGCCGGTCCATCGGGTGTGGCTGATCGAGCTCGCGGACAGGTACCGGCTGCGGGAGGAGGGCGAGGGCCCGGAGCGCCCCCAACTGACCCGCCCGACCGAGCCGCCGGCGCCGCAGGAGCCCGAGGGGTACGGCGTACAGACCCCGCCCCACCCGGCGCCACCCCAGCCACTGCCGGTACCGCCGGAGCCACGCTGATAACCGCATACCGTTGCACGAGACCGGAATGATGGCGGAACCGCCGTCCTTCCGGTTCTTTTCGCGCTTGCCCGCCGTGCCCAGACAGGACAACGAGCGGTCGCAACCGAATATAGATTTGCTACGTAGGGGCCAATGTGCGCCTAACAAACGTTTGGTCAGCCGCATGAGGAGGGAGTCCATGCAGTTCAGCCTCACCTCAGAACAGGAGATGCTGCGGGACACGGTCCGCGAGGTAACGCGGGCGAAAGTCTGGCCGCGCGCCGCCGAGATCGACCGCACCGCCGAGTTTCCGTGGGACATTGCCCATCAGTTCCGGGACCTGGGCCTCATGGGCCTGGCGGTACCAGAGGAGTACGGCGGCGCCGGCATGGGCGTGCTCTCCTGCTGCCTGGCGGTGGAGGAGGTGGCAAGAGCCTGCGCCTCCAGCTCGCTGATTCTGGCCGACCAGGAGCTTGGCATGCTGCCGATTCTTGTGGGTGCATCCGAGGAGCAAAAGCGGGCCTGGCTGCCCCGGTTCGCCAGCGGCCAGGAGCTGATCGCCTTCGCGCTCACGGAACCCTCCGCCGGGTCGGACCCCGCGCACATGAAAACAGCGGCGGTGCGGGACGGCGACCACTATGTCCTGAACGGCCGTAAGGTCTTTATCACCAACGGCAGCGTCGCCGGCGGCTTCACCCTGTTCGCCGCGACGGAGCCGGGGGCCGGCAGCAAGGGCATCTCCGGCTTTTTTATCGAGAAGGATACACCGGGTCTCTCGGTCGGGCGCCACGAGGAGAAAATGGGCATTCGCGGGTCGCCCACCGTCGAGCTGATTCTGGAGGACTGCCGGGTGCCGGCCGCCAACCTGATCGGCCGCGAAGGGGACGGGCTGAAGATCGCACTGATCACCCTCGACCAGAGCCGGCCGGCGATCGGCGCACAGGCGCTGGGCATCGCTGCGGGCGCCCTGGAGTACGCCGCGGGCTACGCCAAGCAGCGGGAGCAGTTCGGCAAGCCGATCGCCGAGTTCCAGGGGCTCCAGTTCATGTTCGCCGACATGGCGACCAAGGTGGAGGCCAGCCGGCTGCTCGTCTATAAGGCTGCCGCACTGATTGACGGGCAGGGCAAGAGCCGGGGGCGTCTGCCGACCGAGATCAACAAAATCTCCGCCATGGCGAAAATGATGGCCTCCGACACGGCCATGTCCGTCACGACCGACGCGGTGCAGATCCTGGGCGGCTACGGCTTCATGCGGGACTATCCGGTGGAGCGCATGATGCGCGACGCCAAGATCACGCAGATCTACGAGGGGACCAACCAGATCCAGCGGCTCGTGATCGCCAGGGCCCTGCTGGCGTGATCGCCCGGAAAGCAGAAGCCGTCGTGACGGCCATGACGTCACGACGGCTGTCGAGTAAACCCGACGTCCGGGGATAGGTGAAAGGGGGCGGGCCCCCTTTCACTTTCAGCGTAAACAAGTGAAGGGTGACGCGTAAATGCCGATGCCGATTCCGATGCCGATGCCGACACGGGAAATCTACTGGAACATCTCAGGCATTTTCGTCATGTACTTGCTGCTGGTGCCGACGCTGGCCATCTTCTGCTACGGGTTTTGGCGCCGGATTCGGCTCTGGCGCATCGGCGGGGCGGCCGACCGGCTGGACCGCATTCCGGAGCGGCTCAAGCTGGTGTTCAAGCATGCGGTGCTCCAGACCCGCCTGTCCAAGAACAAGGTGGCGGGCTTCTTCCACATTCTGTTCTCCTGGGGCTTTGTCGTGCTCTTCCTCGGCACCGTGGTCGTCATGATTCATGAGGACCTGCGCATCCCGATCATGCAGGGCAAGTTCTATCTCTACTTCCAATCGTTCCTCGTCGACACCATGGGCTTCCTCGCGATGATCGGCGTGGCGGTCGCGTGGGTGCGCCGCTCGGTGTTCAAGCCCCGGGCGCTGACCGACGGCAAGAAGGCCCCCTCGATCATGGATGACTGGGTCTTCCTGGCCCATTACCTGGTGATCATGTGGACCGGCTTCGTGGCCGAGGGCCTCCGGATTGTCGTGACACACGACCCCTGGGGTGCGTGGTCGCCCTTTGGCTACGTGCACGGCCAGCTGCTGGCATCCTTCATGAGCGTGCCGGCGATGACGCTGCTGCACCGGGGCCTCTGGTGGTTCCATCTGGCGGTCGCGTTCTCATTCATCGCCTACCTGCCTTACTCGAAGATGATCCACATCTTCACGGGGCCGTTCAGCATTTTCTTCGCGGATCTCCGCCCCCGGGGCCAGCTGCCCCTGACGGACATGGAGGCGGAGATGCCCGTGCTGGGCGCCGCAAGCCTGTGGGACCTCTCGTGGAAGGACCTTGCGGACCTGGACGCCTGCACGGAGTGCGGGCGCTGCCAGGAGAATTGCCCGGCCTACCTCACGGGCAAGCCGCTCAATCCCAAGGCCCTGATTCTGGACCTTCAGCGTCACCTGCATGAGAAGGGGCCGCTGCTGGCCCTGGCCGCCATGGGCGGCAACCGGCCTGCTGAGCAGCCGTTTGAGTCGGAACTGGTCGGACCGGTGATTGACCCCGAGGCGCTCTGGGCCTGCACCTCCTGCCGGGCGTGCATGGAGGTCTGCCCGGTCTACATTGAACATGTCCCGAAGATCATGGAGATGCGGCGCCACCAGGTGATGCTCCAGGGCGAGTTCCCGGCGGAGCTGAACCAGACGTTCAAGAACCTCGAGCGGCAGGGTAACCCGTGGGGCCTGAGCGCCCACACCCGG
>JAQBPS010000020.1 GCA_028287415.1 Bacillota bacterium
GTCCCAGCAGCCGGTCAGGGGCAGTGCGGTCAACAGGATGAGGAGGAGCGCGGTGAGCCGCTTACGCAGCATGGGTCTGCCCACCTTTCTTGCGGACCATGGCGATCACAAGCAGGAGCGCCGGCAGCAGTATGATCCCGATGCCAAGCGGTCGGATCCAGTCCCGGTCCGTCCGGAGCACGGCGATCAGGTCCTCCGGCGCCATCGCCAGGCTGATAACGAGCACGACGATCACGGGAATCAGGGGGCGGTAGTAGGGGAGCCGGAGTGCTCCGGCTAACGAAACCACGCACGCGTGGAACGTGACTGACACCCGGACGGCGGCGGCGAAAAACCACAACATGACGATGATCGATTCCATGCGCTGCACAAACCGACCGAGGTAGATCATGCGCGCGAGCCGGTACATGGGGAAGGGCTGCTGGGCGGCATCCGGCGCGCCGAACGTCATGATCAGGACGGCGACGATAAACGAGGCGGTCAGTCCGAACAGGAGAATGCTGAGGAGTGCGCTGCTGCGGAACGCCTTCGCATCCCGGAACGCATAGCCGAAGGCGAGCAGGATGATCACTTCTCCCGCCATTCCGCTCATGATGAAGCCGCCACCCACCAGTGACGGCAGACCGTGGCCGAGGATCGGAAAGAGGCGGGACGGGTCAGCCCGTGGCAGATCCATGATGACCCCCACGAGCGTGCCCACCAGGATCAGTGGGAAGAGTACCTGTGCGGTGCGCGCCATCGCCTCCAGCCCCTGGTATGATGCGTAGGCAACGCCCAGCATGCCGACGATCATAAGCACGGTTGGCGGTGTTGCCGGCACAATCGCGATGAGGAAGGTCTCGGAGAAGCCGCGCACCGTAAAGGCGGTATCCACGAACAACCATGCGCTGATTACGAGGGTGATCAGCGTCCCCAGAACGGGGCCGGCGACCCGCTCCCCAATGGCGGCCAGCCCGTCGCCCGGGAAGCGGCGTACCAGCGCGACCACCGGGAGAAACAGCAGCAGAGCGAAACCGGTCATCACGAGCGCCACCAGCCATCCTGCCGGTCCTCCGACATCGACCAGGAACTCCGGGTATTGCAGAAACAGCTTGGCGACCATCACCGTGTACGCCAGCACGAATCCTTGCCGGAGGCTGATGTGCCCCTCCTCGCGATTCATGAGTTGTCCCCCTTGCCCGGTTCATCGCCCTTGTCCGCGGTGCGGGTGATCGGATCCCACTTGCGCACAACCTCCCGCTGCCGCCGGTTGTCCAGCGGGTGCGTGTATGTGGGCCGCTTCTCCATCTGAAACATGGGCGGGCGATGCAGCACATCGCGGGCGTTGCCCCGGAAGGGGGCGACTGGCGACAGATAGGGCACCCCGAAGGAGCGCATGCCCGCCAGGTACAGCACCATCACGAACAGGCCCGCCCCCAGGCCGTAGAACCCCAGCGTAGCGGCCCCGAGCAGGAGCGCAAACCGCAGCAGCCGGACGCCAAAGCCAATCAGGTAGTTCGGAATGGCGAACGAGGCGAGGCCGGAAACGGCGACGATCAAGATCAGGACAGGGCTGACGATCCGTGCTTCGACCGCGGCCTGGCCAAGAATCAGCGACGCCACCAGCCCGATTGTCGGCCCGACGACGCTTGGAATGCGGGTGCCCGCCTCCCGGATCAGTTCGAAGATCGTGTCCATCAAGAGCAACTCGGCCACGGCGGGCATTGGGACCTGCTCGCGTGCAGAGGCGATAAAGAGCATCAGCTCGGTGGGGATCATCTCGTGATGGTAGTTGACCAGTGCGATGTAGAGCGACGGCATCATCAGCGTGATCAGCAGCGCCCCCATCCGGATGTACCGGAGCATGGTCCCGTATGGTGCGCGCAGATAGTAGTCCTCGGCTGTCTGGAGGAGGGACCAGAAGGTGACCGGGCAGATCAGCGCATAAGGGCTCGTGTCGACAAAGGCGGCCACGTGCCCCTCGGAGAGGTAGGCGGCCGTCCGGTCCGGGCGCTCGGTCGTGAGCGCACCCGGCAGGAAAGCGGCCGGTGAATCCTCGATATACTGCTCCAGCACACCCGTGTCGTTGACAATATCGACCTTGATGGCATCGATGCGGCGCTTCACCTCGGCCACCAGTTTAGGGGAGGCGATACCATCGATGTACATCAGCCCGATGTAGTTGCGGCTGATCGTGCCGACCGAAAGGATCTCGGTGATCACCCGCGGGTCCTTGAGGCGGCGCCGCACCAGCGCGACGTTCACCCGCCAGGCCTCAACAAAGGCGTCCTGAGAGCCCTGAATCGTGCGCTCGTTCTGCGGCCGGCCCACGCTGCGGACGGGGGGCGCCTTGGTGTCCACGTCCAGAGCGATCCGGGCACCCTCAAAGAAGATCACCGTGTCGCCGGCGAGGAGCACCTCAGCAGCATCGTCCATAAGATATTTCTTGGTGACCTGATTGCCGGGGAGCATGCGCTGAAGGACCGTGTCAATTGTAAAGGTGGTCTCGCCCGCCTCGCCCTTGCCGTCCACGTGATGGTCCAGGTGGGAGAGCAGCATCAACGGCTGCAGGATGTGGGTGTTGATCACCATTTTGTCGGAAAGGCCCTCCATGAAGCAGACCACCGCCCGGGTGGGCGGCTGGGAGGCGATTTGCACTTCCCGGATGATCAGGTCCTTGTTGGCGGGCATCCGGAACAGGGTCTTCAGGCGCTCAATGTTTTGATCCAGACTCGCCGCGAGGTCACCGGCCTCCTCGAGCGCCTTAGTCCCCTCCGGCACCGCGTTCAGGAGGTTGTCAATATGGCTGATGACACCCTCGGCACTGGTCTGCGCATCGGCCAGACGTTCGGCGCTGCGCTGCTCCACAACGGGCTGCTCGCCGCGGTCCCCCAGGCTGAAAGTCTGATTGAGCGTGGTGGGTGATGGATCCATCAACCGCTTGAACGACTGCCACAGCGTCAATGTTTTCCCTCCTCAGGGGGCCATTTCCCGGTTGTAAATTGCCCCCGGCCATGGGCGGCTATACCACGGTGCATCGGTATGCCCGGCCCGTGGTCGGGCATTATAACGCATGACGGGACTGAATCTGTGAGAGGGGGACCACCTGTGCGTCAGCGCCTGGGTCTGCGCCTGGCAGCATTACTTATGGTCGTCACTGCGATCTTCGGATTGGTCGCTTGCAGCCCGCAGCAGCGGGGCGGCGGCGATAAGCAGCAGTCGGACCAGGGCAGCAAGGATAAGAGCAGCGACAAGAGCAGCGACGGCGGCAGCAGCGGCGGCAGCAGCGACAAGAGCAGTGGCGGTAGCAGTAGCAGCGGTGGCGGCGGCGGCAGCAGTGGCGGTGGCAGCAGCAGCGGCGGCAGTAAGTAACATGCTGAGGATGAATGGCGGTGCATGCTTGTGCACCGCCGTTTTTTGTTGTCCTGGTAATGTCGGCAAAAAAACCGGCCATCCCGACAATGCGTCTGGCGTAGGAAATAGGCGGCGAAAGGCGAAATCCAGTGAGAGCACCGCTCTTGTGTGGGCGGAAGAGCAGGTGAAAAGGGAGGTGGCACGTGGGATGACAGGCCTGACACCCCCGCTGCTGTTTGAAGTGACCGGCGTGATTCACTGTCACAGCACATACTCCGACGGTATGGAGTCCATCCCGGTGATTGTCGACGCAGCCAATCGGGCCGGACTGGATTTTTTGCTGATGACCGACCATGACACCATGACCCCGCTGTACGAACTGGGCGAGCAATGGCATGGCCAGACGCTGCTGCTGATCGGGGTGGAGGTAACGCCGCGCCAGAACCACTACCTGGCTTATGGCATCACAGCACCCGTCAGCCCGCACCTCCCGCCCGCCGAGTTTACGGCGGCCGTGGCCGAGCAGGGCGGGGTCGGCTTTCTCGCGCATCCGTTCGACAATGGCAGCGCCTTTTTGCGCCAGAATAGCTATGCATGGGAAGACTGGTCGGTGGTAGCCTACACGGGCATGGAAGTCTGGAACTACTTCTCTGAGTGGGTCGGCAACTGTCGGGACCTGCGCACAACGGCGACGGCGATCACTAGCTGGCGGAAGGCAACCCGGGGGCCGGATCCCCGTACCCTGGCAAAGTGGGATGAACTGGGGCAGAGCCGGCGCGTGGTAGGCATCGGCGGGGTGGATGCCCATGGCACCAAGCGCCGTGTGCTGGGGCGGGAGTTCGTGATCCACTCCTACGAGCGGGCGTTTCGCACGGTGCGGACGCACCTGCTCCTGACCGAGCCGTTCACCCGGGACCTCGCTACGGACCGGCCGCTGGCCGTGGCGGCACTGCGGGCCGGCTCCTGCTACCTGGCCAACCACGAGGAGGGTGACCCGGCGGGCTTCATGTTCGTCGCCCGCTCCCGCGGTGAGTGGCTCATGATGGGCCAGGAGCAGCCGCACCCGGGCACCCCGGGCGAGGTCTTCTTCTCCACGCGCGTGCCCCAGCGTCAGCAGGTCAGACCGCTGCTGCGAATCCTGAAAGACGGCCAGACCATTGCGGAGACGCTGGACTGCGACCTCCAGGTGAGCGACCAGGGGCCGGGCGTCTATCGGGC
>JAQBPS010000064.1 GCA_028287415.1 Bacillota bacterium
GTCCATGGCGGAGCCCCACTGCTCGTACGTCATCTCCAGGAGCGAGCTCTTCGGCTCCACCCGGGCTTGGTTCACCCGGATGTCCAGGCGCCCGTGCCCCGCCACCACATGGTCGATCATCGCCTGCACCTGCGAGCGAACCGACACGTCAGCCGCATAGCCTTCCGTGCCAACCCCCGCCCGGACGGTCTCGTCCAGCGCGGCTTCAACAATATCATTCACGATCACCGTGGCGCCCGCTTCCTGAAGCCGGACGGCAATCGCCCGGCCAATGCCCCGGGCGGCCCCGGTCACCAGCGCGACTTTTCCTTGCAGCATGCCGGTCCCCCCGTCTAACCCTGCTTCTTAACGTCGTCAGTCTTGGGCTCGTCGTCCTCGGTAACGCTCTTGATCGACTTCTTGAACTCACGGATGCCCTCTCCCACCGACTTGCCGAGCTGCGGCAGCTTGGATGGTCCGAAAATCAGGAGCGCCGCCACCACGATCAACGCGATCTCACCAAAGCCGAGTCGTTCGAACATCGTCCCACGCCTCCTATAGTAGTAACTGTTCCTCTACAAAGTCCGCAATCATTACAATATCGTTCCAGTTAAACACAGGCACTTTCGTATCGACCGGCAGGTCACCGGCCACAGCCAGCAGGCGCGGATCGTCGCCGCACACCAACCGTCCCTCATTCCGGACGCTGCTGAAGACCTCGATCTTCGGCAGCGGGGACCGCTTGAAGCCCTCGGCGATCACCAGGTCGACGGGACCAAGCAGCTCTATGGCACTGTCAACGGAGAACTCCTCGTCCGGGGTGTCCCGAATCACAGCGACCTGCCCGGGCCCGATAATCGCAACGGACCGGGCGCCGGCCTGCTTATGCCGCCAGGTGTCCTTGCCCTCATGATCCATGGCGAAACCGTGCACATCATGCTTCAAGGTACCGATCACATGGCCGCGCCTGCTCAGCTCGGCCACCAGCTTCGCAACCAGCGTGGTTTTTCCGCACTGTCCACAACCCGCAATTGCGACAATTGGCTTCATTGATGACCTCCCTGCCAGGTGCTTCCCCAATCATACGCCATTCGCGAAGCAAGGGGAATAAGCAGTGCGACCTCGGGATAACGTTCCCACCCTGGGAGCGGGCAGGCGGAAAAGCGCCAGGTGTAGACCGGCAGGGCACGAATGAGCCGGAAGCCCGAGCGGCCGAGAAAGTCGCCGAGAATGCGAAGTGGCAACGCAACCGGTCTGATCAGCTCCAGTCCAATGTCGCCCTGCCGGAACTTGGCGTTAACCTCCCACGTGGGGAGGAAGTGCAGTTCGGCCAGATACCGGCGTCGACGGCGAAAAAGATCAGGCTTGAAAGAATGCCAACCCAGCCTTCCACCTTGTAAGCGGCCTGCTGGCGGAAACCCTGGACGAGAAAGGCGTAAAAGGCGCGCATCGCACTCCCCCTGCTCCGTTACAGCTTCCGGGCCTCCACCCATGTCGACTGGTAGGTCGCGCCGCCGCCCATGTCGCTGAGCCTGCCTGAGGTGAGCACATTGACCGGGCCGCCGCTGAGGTAACGGGACCGCTCCCGATACCCCTCAACCACCGCGACACCCGGCTGGACAGCCTCGGTCACCTTGGCATACAACCCGACGAAACCCCGGTCGTTGAAGAGCTCAACCGGATCCCCATCTGCGATGTCGCGGGCGCCGGCATCCTGCGGGTGCAGCAGGCAGGTCGGGGCCCCCTCCCGCTGCTGCAAGAAGCCGACGCCGGCAAAGTGGCTGTGATGCTGGTAGTAGCCCGGGGCCGTCAGCAGCCGGAGGCTGAACGCCGCCCCCTCGCTTGCCGCGACCGGGTCGGGCTGCCATTCAGGCAGGCCGGGCAGTCCGGCAGCCACCATTGCCTGCGAGTAGAACTGGGTCGGCACCGGCCCGGTGTGGCCGGGCACACGGAAGGGCCCACCCGCCATCACCTCGGCCGCCGTGCGCTCGGGCATTGGCGCGAGCATGGCCGTCACATGCTCCTCGGTGCTCCGTTCAAAGACTGGATCCGTGATGCCCATGCGGCGGGCCAGTTCCGCCACCACCCAGCGGTTCGGCCGGCTCTCCCCCAGCGCCGCCACGACCTGCGGCCCGAATTGAAAGTAAAGGTGGCCGTACGACCGGTACAGATCCTCCGCCTCCACCGGCGTGCACGCCGGGAGCAGAATGTCCGCATAGCGGGCAGTGTCGCTCATGTGCAGCTCGTGCACAACCGTGAACAGGTCCACCCGGGAGAGACCGGCGACCACCGCTGTCTGGTCGGGACAGGAGCTGGCGGGGTTGTTCGCCATCACGAAGAAGGCCTTGAGTGACGGGTCCTGGAGCTCCTGGCCGAGGCGCGAATGGTTGACCGTGCGCACCCCGGGCCTGGTGTGCAGGTCAGGCCGCTTCACCGCAGCCAGATCGAGCGCAAACGCCGCCGATGTTTCACTGAGGCAGCCGCCGCCCGGCTTCCCCCAGGCCCCGACCACGGCGGGCAGGCAGGCCACCGCCCGCACGCCCATGCCCCCATGCGTGTGGCGGGACATGCCCAGACCAAGCCTGATGAACGGCGCCCGGGCCCGGCCGTACAGGCTGGCCAGGCGTTCCACATCTGCGACGGGCAGCCCGGTGATCTCCGCCACCGCCTCCGGCGTGTACTGCGGCAAAGTCGTAGCCTTGAGCTGGTCAAAGCCTACCGTGTGCTCACGAAGGTAGGCCTCATCCGTCAGCCCGTCCCGCACCAGGATGTGCATGATGCCAAGGGCCAGGGCCGCGTCAGTACCGATCTTGATGGGGATATGCCAGTCAGCTCGCTCAGCGGTCCGGTTCCGGTACGGGTCGATGACGATGAACTGCGCGCCCCGCGCCCGGGCCTGCTCAATAAACGGATACATGTGTACGTTCGTCGTGATGATGTTCGCACCCCAGGCGATCACCAGGTCACTATTGATGACGCTCTCGGGATCCGTCCCCGGCACATCGCCGATCGTGTATGCCAACGCCTGCCCGCTCGTACTGTCGCAGACGGTGCCGAGCTCGACCTTGCGGGTGCCGAGCGCGTTGAAGAGCGCCGTGGGCAGGAGCCGGTTGATCAGGCCCATGGTGCCGCTATAGGCATAGCCCAGGATCGCGTCCGGCCCGACCGCCCGCCAGCGCTCGGCGATTGCCGTCAGCGCCTCCGCCCAGGAGATCCGCTCAAAGCGCCCCTCTCCCTTGGGCCCCGTGCGCCGCATGGGGTATAGCACCCGGTCCGGCGAGTAGACCCGTTCCGGGTAGCGGTTCACCTTCGCGCACAAGAAGCCGCCGGTAAACGCGTGCTCCGGGTCTCCCTGGACCCGCACCAGCCGGCCGTCTTCAACGTGCGCCAGCATGGAACACATGTCGGGACAGTCGTGCGGACAAACCGTGCGAACGGGCTGTGCCATGGTGCGCTCCTCCTCTTCAAACCCCCGGTACACCGCCCGCTGACCTCCGGCATAGGGTAGCAGCATACCGGAGGTCAGGGGTGTTTGACTGTGTTGATTTCGAAGCTATGCAACGAGGCCGACTTCCGGACAGAGTGGCATGCCGACTGGTGCAATCAGCTGAAGGAACCGTTGCTGCCCCACCGCAAGTACTGGGAGTACTCCTTTATCGCCCAGGCACTATGCGAACACGGTGCGCTCGCGCCCGTCAAGAAGGGGCTGGGGTTTGCCATCGGAAAGGAACCGCTTCCGGCGCTCTTCGCGGCTCACGGGTGTGAGGTGACCGCCTCCGACCTGGAGTCCGGCGTGGCGAACCGAATGGGCTGGGACACGACAATCCAGAACGCCCATGACCTGCGGGAGCTAAACGCAAAGGGCATCTGTGACCCTGAGCAGTTCGCCAGACTTGTCAGCTATGCCTTCGTGGACATGAACCAGATTCCGGCGAGCCTGGAGAACCAGTTCGATTTCACGTGGTCCACCTGCTCATTTGAGCACTGCGGCTCCATTCTGCAGGGGCAGCTGTTCATCTTCAATCAGATGAAGTGCCTGCGTCCGGGCGGCATCGCCGTCCATACCACCGAGTTCAATCTGTCGTCGGATCACAAGACCCTGAATAATGCACCCACCGTGCTGTACCGCAAACAGGACATCGATTGGATGGCACACGAGCTACGGCGGCGCGGGTATCAGATCGACATCGATTACGCGGTCGGCAACGGCCCGCTCGAATCCTCGGTCGATCTGCCGCCCTATGGCCGCCCCCAGGGGCATATCCGTCTCCAGATCGGTCCGTTTGTCGCAACGTCCATCGGCTTAATTATCAAACGCCCCTGAACTTTAAACAACAGCCATTCAACACCCTCCAAAAACAGGAATCCGCGGCACTGCTGCCGAACACGTAGTGACATTCCTATACAATCAAGCGGGAAATGGAACGTCTATTTCCCCGGAGGTTGGGTATATATGAAAGCGGTAATCCTGAACGCCTTCCTTGATGCTGCCGTGCGCAGCCTGGCGCAAGAGACCAGGGCGCCCGTGCAGCGGACGGGCCTGTTGCTCGACCCGACGGAACAGGTGACTGATGAACTGATTGTCTACGTTGCACTGGTTGGTGAGGCCCGGGGCATGGTGTTGGTGGGGATGCCCGCCGTGACAGCCCGCCAGGTCGCCACGCTGATGGTTGGAGAGCCGCAGCCCGAGCTGAACGAGATGGGGCTGAGCGCCCTGGCAGAGCTGGGCAATCTGATCGCCGGCGGCGCCTGCGTGGAGCTGGACAAGCTCGGCCTCTCGAGCGACATTACGCCGCCTACTGTCATGATCGGTCGCCGTTCCCGGATTACCACACTCGGGCTGCCCCGGTTCGTGATCCCGCTGACCTGTGTGGCCGGCTCCTTGAGTATCCACGTAGCGGTCGACGTGCCCCATACCTTTTAGAAAACCCTCCCCGCACCGGGGAGGGTTTTTCTTATGCCTGTTCCACGCCCACCGGCGCAGCCCGTTCTTTCACCTGAGCGGCCACGGCCCCGGTCACCACAAGCCCCAGACCGAAGGTCTGCAACATGTTCAGCCGCTCCGAGAGCAGGAGCACCGCCATCAGCGTGGTAAAGACCGGCTCCAGCGTGCTGATGATCGACGCCCGTGCCGGCCCCACCCTGGGCAGGCCGGCAAAGAAGGTGATCAGTGCGATCACGGTGGAGCACAGCGCCAGCCCCATGCCGGCGAGGTAGGGCTGGCCCCCCGTGGGGAATCGCTGCCCGGTCACCAGCGCCAGGGTGAGATAGACCGCCGCAGCACCGGCAGTCATGTGTGCGCTCGCCACGGTTGCCGAAACACCACGGGCCAGCCGGTCGCTCACCATAATGTAGGCCGTGTAGAGCACGGCGGCCGCCAGGATCAGCAGCGCACCCTGCCATGTAAAGCCGCCCAGGTCGGCGCCGAGCAGCAGCCATGTGCCCACCAGCGTGAGCATGAGGCCCATGGCCCCGGTTCGGCTCAGCCCGTCGCCACGGAATAGCCCGACCGCCACGACCATGGCCGGGTACGTGTAGAACAGGCCGGTGGCGAGGCTGGCCCCGATGTGCTCCAGGGCTGTGAAGTAGAGCAGCGCCACCATTGCGATGCCGAGGCCGCCGAGGGCGATCAACTGGAGGCGCATCGCCCAGGCGAGCCCGCGGAGCTTCCCGGTCACCGCCAGGAAGGCCCACAGCGCAACCGCCGCGGTCGTGAACCGAATGGCGCCTAGTGTGATGGCGTTTGCGCCGCCTGCATAAGCAAACTTGCCGAAGATGGGGTTCGTGGCGTAGCCGAGCGCCGAGAGCGCCACGAGGGCCGCACCGGCTGTCATTGTGGAGGGA